>DASUEE010000203.1:0-19760 GCA_036275235.1 Acidimicrobiales bacterium
GTGCCGGTCTCCTCGACGTCGGGATCGGTGGCCTGCACGTCCCAGGCGTCGCCGAGGATCTCCTGGACCTCGGCGACCTTGTGCGCGTTCCCCGTGGCGAAGGCCAACGGGCGCGGCCCGATCACCGGTGGGCCGGGCGCGGCGGGGGCGGCTCCGACACGTAGGCGCGCTGGTGCCCGATCAGCTCGGCGATGCCGTCCTCGGCCAGGCGCAGCAGCTGGTCGAGCACGTCGCGACCGAACGCCGCGCCCTCGGCGGTGCCCTGCACCTCGACGAAGCTGCCCTCGGAGGTCATCACCACGTTCATGTCGACGTCGGCGGTGGAGTCCTCCGGGTAGGGCAGGTCGCACACCGGCACGCCACCGACCACGCCGACGCTGATGGCCGCGCAGAAGGCGGTGAGCGGGTGCTCGGCGAGGTCGCCGGTCGCGACGCGCCGGGCGAGGGCGTCGTGCAGCGCCAGGTAGCCGCCGGTGATCGCCGCGGTGCGGGTCCCGCCGTCGGCCTGGAGCACGTCGCAATCGACGACGACCTGACGCTCGCCCAGGAGGCGCATGTCGCACACCGAGCGCAGGGATCGTCCGATGAGGCGCTGGATCTCCTGCGTGCGGCCGCTCTGCTTGCCCTTCGCCGCCTCGCGGCCCACCCGCTCGGGGCTCGAGCCCGGCAGCATCGAGTACTCGGCGGTGACCCAGCCGCTCCCCCGCCCCTTCATCCAGCGGGGCACGTCGTCCTCCACGGACGCCGTGCACAGCACCTTGGTCTGCCCGAAGGAGATGAGGCACGAGCCCTCGGCCATGACCGTGGGGTCGCGCTCGATGGTGACCGGGCGGAGCTCGTGGGGCCCCCGCCCATCCGGGCGCGTGGAGGCGGTGGTGGTCATGCGGGGGGTTCTCCTGCGTGGTAGGTGCGGTTGATCGCCGCGACCCCGATGGGTCCGGCGAAGGCGCGCCCGGCGGCGGCTCGGCGTGCCGTCGGGTCGCTGCCGGGCATGAGGTGGGTGAGCAGGAGCGTGGCGACCTCGGCGTCGGCGGCCTGGCGGCCGGCCTCGCCTCCGGTGAGGTGCTGGACGCGCCCGGCGTCGGCCTCGTCGAGGCTGGCCTCCACGAGCGCCAGGTCGACGTCGTCCCCGAGCGCGCCGAGGCGCCAGCCGTCGCCGGTGTCGGCCGTGTAGGCGATCGACCAGGGACCGTGGTCGGCGCGCACCGCGAGCGTCTCCACCGGGTGGTCCGTGCGGGAGAAGCGCAGGTCGATGTCGCCGACCGTGGCCGTCGCGTGCTCGTCGATGACCTGCGGCAGGAACGTCGGCGCCAGCTCGGCCGGCCCCACGGCGCCCATGAGCTCGGCGGTGCGCTCGGTCCACAGCAGCGGCACCCCGAGGTCGGGTGCCTCGACCCCGTAGCGGAGGGCGTTCACCAGCACCGGCAGCTCGCCCCAGTGGTCCGGGTGCGCGTGGGTGACGACCATGCCGTGCAGGTCGGTGAGCGCGATGTGCTCCTGCACGTTCGCCAGGCTTCCCGGGCCGCAGTCCACCCACAGGTTGGTGGTGGCCGTGCGGAACAGGTAGCCGCTGCACGCCCCGCCGGGGCCGGCGTAGGTGCCGCTGCACCCCAGCACGGTGACGCTGAGCCCGTCGGGACCGTCGTGGGGCTGGGCGCTCATCCGTCCCACCGTACGGCGCCGGCGACGTCGAGCTCGGGGCCGAGCAGCCGGGCCCCGAGGGCGCGGAAGGCCTCGACGTCGCCCGAGCTCAGCCACCGGTGGCGGCCCGGGCCCTGCCTCCCCGCCGGCGCCACCTCGCCCTCGAGCAGGGTCAGGACCCGGAACGCGGTCTCGTCCGCCGAGGAGACCAGCACCACGTCGCGCCCCATCACGTCGGCGAGGGTGCGGGCGAGGAAGGGGTAGTGCGTGCACCCGAGGAGGAGGGCGTCGCCGCCGGCGTCGACCACCGGGGCGAGCAGCCGCTCGGCGAGGACGTGCACCTGGTCGGAGCGCAGCTCGCCCCGTTCGACGAACTCGACGAAGCCGGGGCAGGCGGCGCAGGTGAGGGTCAGCTCCGGGGCGAGGCGGGCCACCGCGCGCTGGTAGGCGCCCGAGGCGATGGTGCCGACCGTTCCGATCACGCCGGCCCGCCCGCTGCGGGTGGCGAGCGCGAGCGACGCGACCCCGGGTTCGATCACCCCGACCACCGGCACCGGCAGCTCGTCCTGCAGCTCGCCGAGAGCGGCGGCGGTGGCGGTGTTGCACGCCACCACCACGAGCTTCACGTCGTGCTCCCGGACGAGGTGGGTGCTGATCTGGCGGGCGAAGTCCCGCACCTCCTCGAGCGGACGGGGGCCGTAGGGGTAGCGGCCCGTGTCGCCGACGTACACCAGGTCCTCGTGCGGGAGCAGGTCGATCAGGGCGCGCGCCACCGTGAGGCCGCCGAAGCCCGAGTCGAACATCCCGATCGGGCGGTCGTCGCGCACGACCGGGGATCGTCCCACCAGGCGCCGGGCGCGGTCCAGCGGACACGGTCGGTGGTGGTTCGTTGACCCCTTCCACTGAGGTGGCTACCTTCCACTCCGACGACGACCGCTTCTTCGGGGGGAGAAGCCGAATCAGGACCTCAGCCTCTGTCCACCGACCCGAGGACCGGGCACGGTGCGGGGGCCGGCTGCGAGGAGCGATCTTGGCCGAGATCGAGTTCGACGACGTCTACAAGATCTACGCCGACGGGACCGAGGCGATCCGGGCGCTCGACCTCACGATCGCGGACGGGGAGTTCATGGTGCTCGTCGGGCCGTCCGGGTGCGGCAAGACCACGGCGCTGCGGATGGTCGCCGGGCTCGAGGAGATCTCGAAGGGCGAGGTGCGGATCAGCGGTCGGGTCGTGAACGACGTCCCGCCGAAGGAGCGGGACATCGCCATGGTGTTCCAGAACTACGCGCTGTACCCGCACATGAGCGTGTTCGACAACATGGCGTTCGGCCTCAAGCTCCAGAAGGTCGAGAAGGCGGAGATCGAGCAGCGGGTGCGCCGGGCCGCCGACATCCTCGGCCTCGACGAGCTGCTCAAGCGCAAGCCCGCAGCGCTCTCGGGTGGCCAGCGCCAGCGCGTCGCGATGGGTCGCGCCATCGTGCGCCACCCGCAGGCGTTCCTCATGGACGAGCCGCTGTCCAACCTCGACGCGAAGCTTCGCGTGCAGATGCGGGCCGAGATCGCCCGGATCCAGCACGACCTGGGCGTGACCACGATGTACGTCACCCACGACCAGACCGAAGCCATGACCATGGGCGACCGGGTGGCCGTGATCCGGAAGGGCGAGCTCCAGCAGGTCGACGAGCCGCAGGTGCTCTACGACCGTCCCGTGAACCTGTTCGTGGCCGGCTTCATCGGGTCCCCGGCGATGAACCTCTTCCAGGTGGAGGTCAGCGATGACGGTGACGGTGTGGCCGTCGACCTCGCCGGCACCCGCCTGCGCGTGCCGGCGGAGACCCTCGCCGAGCACGAGGCGCTTCGCGGCTTCGTCGGCCGCAGCGTCGTCCTCGGGATCCGCCCCGAGGACATGGAGGACGCCACCCTCGTCAGCGACGCCCCGCAGGACCGCCGCATCACGATCACGGCGGACCTGCGCGAGGCGCTCGGCTCCGACGTGGTCGTGCACTTCACCCTCGACAGCCCGCCGGCGGTCACCGAGGACGTGCAGGAGCTCAAGTCCGACGTCGGCCACGAAGCGCTCCAGGACATGGAGCAGAAGGCCCGCACCGGGGTGACCTCGGCCGTCGCCCGCCTCAACCCCCGCACCTCCATCCGCACGGGCACCACCGCCGAGCTCGTGATCGACACCCACCGGCTCCACTTCTTCGACCCGGGCAGCGGCGCCGCCATCTACGGCGACCGCACCCCGACCTGACCAGCCAACACGCGCCGGCCACTGGCGGGCGGCGCACCGATGACAGGAGAAGACATGCGATCACGATGGACACTGCTGGCCATCCCGCTGCTGCTCGGCGGGTTCCTGGCCGGCTGCGGTGACGACGACGACGAGGGCGCGTCCACCGACGACACCACCGAGGACGGCGGCGGCGGAGGCGGCGGCGAGGACACGGGCTCGGTGAACATCCTGTTCGCCGGCGAGCCGGACGAGGCGAGCTCGCTCCAGGAGGTCATCGACGAGATGATCAACGCCGATGCCGAGTACGAGGCCGAGTTCGAGGCGTCAGGCAACTTCGAGGAGCAGCTGCAGATCCGGGCCGAGGGCGGCACCCTCGACCTCGCAGCCGTGCCCCAGCCGGGTGCGGTGCAGGAGCTGGCGGCCTCCGGCAACCTGACCTCGCTCGAGGACCTCGGCTTCGACATGGCCGAGCTGGAGGAGGTCTTCGGTGAGGCGTTCCTGGCCCTCGGGGAGTACGAGGGCGAGCACTACGGCCTGCCGACCAACATCAACCTGAAGTCCATGGTCTGGTACCCGAAGGACGACTTCGACGCCGCCGGCTACGAGATCCCCGAGACGTGGGACGACATGCTCGCCCTCAGCGATCAGATCGTCGCCGACGGCGGGACGCCGTGGTGCGTCGGCTTCAGCAGCGAGGGCTCCACCGGCTGGCCGGCCACCGACTGGATGGAGGACATCGTGCTCCGCACGGCGGGCGCCGACGTCTACGACCAGTGGGTCGCCCACGAGATCCCCTTCGACGACCCGGCCATCGTCACCGCGGCCGAGACCTTCGGCGAGGTCCTGTTCAAGGACGGCTACGTCCTGGGCGGCGCCGCCTCCACCGTCGACATCCCCTTCGGCGACGCGCCGCTGCCGATGTTCGACGAGGAGCCGGGCTGCTGGCTGCACCGCCAGGCCAGCTTCATCGACACCTTCTTCCCGGAGGATGCCGAGGCCGGCGTCGACTACGACTGGTTCCCGCTCCCGCCCATCGACCAGGAGGGCATCCTGTTCGCCGGCGAGCTGACGGTGGTCGGCAGCAACGGCAACCGCCCGGAGGTGAAGGACTTCCTCGAGAAGTTCATCAGCGACGACGTGCAGTGCTCGACCGGTGAGGCAGCAGCCCGCCTGTCACCGAACGTCAACGTCGGGGCCGACTGCTACGGCAACGACAACCTGGGACGGGCGGCCGAGGTGCTCGCGGAGGCCAACCAGGCCGGGACCGGGCGCTTCGACGCCTCCGACCTGATGCCCGCCGAGGTCGGCAGCGGCAGCTTCTGGACGGGCATGGTCGACTACGTCCAGGGCGGTTCGGCCGATCGCGCGGCCGAGGTCCTGGCCGAGATCGAGGCCAGCTGGCCATCGTGACCCGTTGAGGACCGATCCGGGGGCGGCCGCCGAGACGGCCGCCCCCGGCGGGCCCACCGTCGCCCCATGACGCAGACCACGCCGCCGCCGACCGAGACCTCCGAGCAGCAGGACCCCGTCCCCGAGTCCGCCCGTTCCGGCGGCGACGGCGCCGGGGCCCGGACCGCTGCCCGGATCGCCGGCGCGTTCGCGATCCCGATCGCCGGCTTCCTCAGCCTCGGCTGGCTGCTCGACTTCCTGAAGGACGACGACGCCAACCGCCTCGTGATCGCGGCGGTCGCCATCGTGGTCGGCGTCGTCGGCGTGTTCGCCCTGTTCTGGGCCATGGACACCATCGTCGACTGGCTGCCCGCCCGGGTGCGCGAGACCGCCCGGCCGTACGTGTTCGTCGGCCCGGCGCTGGCGATCCTGGCCGTGTTCATGATCTACCCGGTCGTGAACACGATCGTCCTCAGCTTCAAGGACGCCCGGGGCGACGAGTTCGTCGGCCTCGACAACTACGAGTTCGTCTTCACCAACGAGAGCATGCTGCGCTCGATCCGCAACTCGGTCGGGTGGATCGTCGTGGTGCCGCTCTTCGGCGTGAGCATCGGCCTCGTGTTCGCGGCCCTCGCCGACCGCCTGCGCCGGGGTGAGGCGCTGGCCAAGTCGCTCATCTTCCTGCCGATGGCGATCTCCTTCGTCGGCGCCTCGGTGACCTTCCGGCTGATCTACGACTACCGGCCCGAGGGCTTCGGGTCGAACATCGGGCTCCTCAACGGGATCTGGATGGGCCTCGGCAACGAGCCCGTGGCGTGGCTGTCCCAGAAGCCGTGGAACAACCTGCTCCTCATGGCGATCATGGTCTGGATGCAGACCGGGTTCGCCATGGTCGTGCTCTCCGCCGCCATCAAGGCGATCCCCGACGAGATCATCGAGGCGGCACGGATCGACGGCGCGTCGGAGATGCAGGTCTTCCGGCGAATCGTCGTGCCGAGCATCCTGCCCACCATCGTCGTCGTCACCACCTACATGGTCATCAACGCCATGAAGGTGTTCGACATCGTCTTCGTCATGGGCAACGCCGAGTCCAACGGCACCGAGGTCATCGCCGAGCGGATGATCCGCTGGTTCTTCATCAGCAACCACGACGGCCGCGGCGCGGCCATCGCCGTGGTCCTGTTCATCGCCATCATCCCGGTGATGGTGTGGAACGTGCGCAAGTTCCGCGAGCAGGAGGCGATCCGGTGACCGCGGTCCCCCTGCCCCCCACCGACCTCACCCCGGCCGAGACCGCCACCGGTCCCTCCCGGGCCAAGAAGACCTCCGGCACCGTCGGCGTCGAGCAGGGCGGCTGGTTCGTCCGCATCGCCGTCCTCGTCACCGTGCTCATCTGGCTCATCCCTGCGGTCGGCGTGCTGGTCACGTCGTTCCGCGGCGCCGACGACGTCCGCCAGACCGGCTGGTGGACGGTGCTGTGGGACCCCTTCGGCACCGACTGGACGTTCGAGAACTACCGCACGGCGCTGGACTCGGGCGGCTTCGCCAACGCCTTCCTGAACAGCCTGGCGGTGACGATCCCGGCGACGATCATGCCGATCGCCGTCGCCGCGTTCGCGGCGTACGCGTTCTCCTGGATGCAGTTCCGGGGCCGGCACCTGATGTTCGTGCTCGTGGTCGGCCTGATGGTGGTGCCGCTGCAGATGGCGCTCATCCCGATCCTGCGCCTCTTCGTCGACGGCGGGGAGATCGCCGGGGTCCGCGTGTTCCCCGACCTCGACCTGAACGGATCGTTCCTCGGCATCTGGCTCGCCCACACCGCCTTCGGCCTCCCCCTGGCCACCTACCTGCTTCGCAACTACATCGGTTCGCTCCCGTCGTCGATCATCGAGTCCGCTCGCATCGACGGCGCCGACAACTTCACGATCTTCTGGCGGCTGATCGTGCCGCTCTCCGTGCCGGCCCTCGCGGCCTTCGGCATCTTCCAGTTCCTGTGGGTGTGGAACGACCTGCTCGTCGCCTACGTGTTCCTCGGCGGCACGTCCGACACCCGCGTCGTCACCATCGCCCTCGCCAACCTCGTGGGCGCTCGCGGGCAGAACTGGCAGCTGCTCACCTCGGCTGCGTTCATCACGATGGTCCTGCCGCTGGTCGTGTTCTTCTCCCTCCAGCGCTACTTCGTGCGCGGCCTCACCGCCGGCTCCGTCAAGGGCTGAGGCGGTGCTGCGCCCGAGGCGGTCCCGCCGGCACGCCGGCGGCCTCGAGCCGCTCGACCCCCGGCGCCGGTGGATGACGATCACCGTCGGCACGATCGTCCTCGCCCCCGCCTACTGGATGATGCTGCTCGGTCTGATCGCCCTCGGCACCGAGGACAGCGACGTCGGCGGGCCCAGTGCCGTGGGTGCGCTGGCCTTCGGTCTCGCCGTCGTGCCCTTCGTGTTCATCGTGCTGGCGTTCGGCTCGTGGCACCCGTCGGCGCCGGGCGCGGTGCTCCGTGCCATGGCGCTGTTCGCGCTCGTGGCGATCCCGGTGTCGGCCATCGCGGCCGACGCCGTCACCGGCCTCGTCGCCGGCGCGGGCGCGGGCGGCGTCGCCGCGCTGCGAGCCGACCTCGTCCACGAGCGTCGCCACCGGATCGTCGCCGTCGGCATCGCCGCGGCCTACGCGTTCCTCCTCGCCCGGACCGTGCCGCCGGCCGTGATCATCGCCGGCCCCGCCCTGCCGTTCACGGCGATCGGGATGGCCGACCACTGGTCGGAACGGCAGGCCGCCCGCCGGGCCTAGAAGTAGATGATCTTCTCGGCGCGCTCGACGACCTCGTCGAGGTCGTCGGTCCAGGCACCGGTGGAGATGTACTTCCAGCCGTAGTCGCACACCACGAAGACGATGGTGCCGGACTCGATCTCGCCGGCGACCTTGGCCGCCCCGGCGAGCGCGGCGCCGGCCGAGATGCCGGAGAAGATGCCGATCTGGGACAGCTTGCGGGTCCACTCGATGGATTCGCGGGGCCGCACGATGCGCTTGCGGTCGAGCAGCTCGGGGCCACCCCACTTCTCGAACACCGGCGGGATGTAGCCCTCGTCGAGGTTGCGCAGGCCCTCCACCCGCTCGCCGAGCGGCGGCTCGATGGCGATGACCTTGATGTCGGGGTCCTGCTCCTTGAGGAACCGACCCACGCCCATGAGGGTGCCGCTGGTGCCGAGGCCGGCGACGAAGTGGGTGATCTCGGGCACGTCGGCCCAGATCTCCGGGCCCGTGGTGCGGTAGTGGGCCAAGGGGTTGGCCTCGTTGGCGTACTGGTAGAGGAACGCCCACTCGGGGTGCTCCTCGGCCAGCGCCCGAGCCCGGGCCACCGCGCCGTTCGACCCCTCGGCACCGGGGCTCATGATGATCTCGGCGCCGTAGATCTCGAGCAGCTGGCGGCGCTCGATGGAGACGTTCTCGGGCAGCACGATCTTGATCGGGTAGCCCTTCATCCGGGCGATCATCGCCAGCGCGATGCCGGTGTTGCCCGACGACGGCTCGATGATCGTCTTGCCGGGGGTGAGGGTGCCGTCGGCCTCGGCCTCCTCGATCATGGCCAGCGCGATGCGGTCCTTGACGGAGCCGGCCGGGTTCTGGCCCTCCATCTTCCCGAGGATCCGCACGTCCGGGTTGGGGCTGAGCGCGCTGCAGTCGACGATGGGCGTGTTGCCGATCATGTCGAGGACCGAGTCGAAGACGGCCATGGAGCTCCTCAGGCGGGCGGGGGACGAAAGCCGACCGTGGTGGTCAACAATGTACCCACCGGTGCCTGTTCCCCCGTCAGCGCGGGATCAGCCGCGATCGACGGCGACGGGCTCCTCGGTGATGGTCCCGTCGACGATCCGGTAGCTGCGCAGCACGGGCGCCTCGTCCCGCAGGGAGACGATCACGTAGTGCCAGTCCGGGTCCGGCGCCTGCTCCACGTCGGTGGGCGACGGGTAGGCGTCGGTGTGGGTGTGGGAGTGCACGACCCCGACGATGGCCAGGCCGGCCTCGGCCGCGGCGTCGTCGGCGTCGAGGTAGTCCCGCGGGCCGATGGAGTACACCCGCGAGGAGCGGGCGGCGTTGGCGGTGGGGTGGAACCGGGGCACCACGCCCCGCACCGGGTCGCCGAGGAGGAGGCCGCAGGCCTCGTCGGGCAGGCCGTCGTACGCGTGACCGACGATGGCGGCGTGGGCGGAGGCGGCGAGGCGCAGCACGGCCGGCGAACCTACCTGCGGCGAGGTGATCAGCCGTCCTCGGCCGACTCCTCCGACGACGCGGGCACCGTCGGCAGGGGCGGTGGCGGCGAGGCGGGCGCGACGCCCGGCTCCGTGCCGCTGGTCTGCCAGTGCCACAGGTACTCCCGCAGCGTGAGGCCCGACGCGTGCACGCGACCGGCGAGGTCGGGGCCGAGGTAGCGCAGGTGCCAGGGCTCGTACTTGTAGCACGTGACGTCCTCGGCGCCGGCCGGGTACGAGACGACGAACCCGTGCTCCCACGCGTGCTCGGCCAGCCACCGGCCGGTCTCGGTCTCGCCGAAGGAGGCGTCGACGTCGGTCTCGCCGATGGGGCGCACGTCGATGGCGGTGCCGAGGTGGTGCTCGCTATGGCCCGGGCGGGCCGTGCCCTTCGCCGCGCCCTCGAAGCCGAGCTCGGCGACGCGGGCGTCGAAGAGCACCTGCTGGTCGGCGACGGAGCGGTAGGCGGCGAGGATGGCGACCTCGGGCACGCCGGCCTCCAGGATGGCGTTGCGCAGGCCGTTCAGATCCTCGACGACCACGGAGCGGATGCGGTGGTCGGCGCTGTACCCGGCCTCGGACGCCGGGACGAGGTCAGGTGGGACGTACTGCTCGGGGACGGCGTGGATCGGGTCGACCAGGGTGCGGAACCAGTCCTCGGGGCGCGCGTACGCCGTGGGCTCGGACTGCTCGGGGAAGGCGCAGGCCGGCGGCGCCACCAGCGGCATCGTGGTCGTGGTGGGGCGGGTGGTCGTGGTGATGGGCGCGGCCGAGTCGTCACCGCCGGCCACCCGGCCGACGAGGGTCCAGAGGACGTAGGCCAGGACCACCACCCCGGTGAGGGCGACGAGGCGGCGCAGCGTGTAGTTGGGCGGAGGACCGGATCGGCGCGGCGGGTACGGCTGCATCGCGGGGCCGGATCGTACGCAACGGGCTCGCCGGCGTCGGGGAGGGTGCCGGTAGGTTCGGCCCCGCCATGCCTGCCGCCGACACCACCCTGATCGCCGCCAACCGGCGCGCCCGGCGGAACTACGACATCACCGAGACCCTCGAGGCCGGCATCGTGCTGCGGGGCTCGGAGGTCAAGTCGCTGCGCGAGGCGAAGGTGCAGATCGCCGACGGGTTCGTGCGCTTCGAGGGCGACGAGGCCTGGCTGGTGGGCGTGCACATCGCCCCCTACCTGCAGTCACAGCAGCACAGCGGCCACGACCCGGACCGGGCCCGCAAGCTCCTCCTCCACCGCCGCGAGCTCGACCGCCTGCGCACCCTCATGGACCTCGAGCGGGTCTCGATCGTGCCGCTGTCCCTCTACTTCAAGGAGGGGCGGGCGAAGGTGGAGCTGGGCATCGGCAAGGGCCGCAAGCTGCACGACAAGCGCCAGGTGGAGGCCGAGCGGGACGCCAACCGCGAGATCCAGCGGGCCCTCGCCCACCGCGACCGCGGCTGACCGCGCCCGTCCCGGGGCCGCGGGACCTCGGACCCTGGCTCGCTGACCCTGGGGGTTCCAGTGTGAGGCCATGAGCCAGCACGTGGTCGTCCTCGGGGGAGGCACGGGCGGGACGCTCACCGCCAACCGCCTCCGGAAGGCGTTCGCCCGGGACCGGCTGCGGATCACCGTGGTGGACCAGGACCGGGCGCACGTGTACCAGCCGGGCCTGCTGTTCGTCCCGTTCGGCCTGGCGCACGGCGAGGACCTCGTCCGTCCCCGGGAACGGCAGCTGCGGCGGGGCATCGAGTTCGTCGAATCCGACATCGACCACGTCGACCTCGAGGGGCGACGGGTGGTGCTCGCCGGAGGTGACGCGCTCCCCTACGACGTCCTGGTCATCGCCACGGGCGCGCGCCTCGTCCCCGAGGAGACCGAGGGCCTCACCGGGCCGGGGTGGATGGAGAAGGTCTTCACCTTCTACGACCTGCCGGGCGCGACCGCCCTCGAGCGCGCCCTGCGGGACCTCGACGGCGGGCGCCTCGTGGTGAACCCGGTGGACATGCCCATCAAGTGCCCGGTCGCGCCGCTCGAGTTCTGCTTCCTGGCCGACTGGTACTTCCAGGAGCGGGGCATCCTCGACCGGGTGGAGATCACCTTCGCGACGCCGCTCGACGCCGCGTTCACCAAGCCCCGGGCGTCGTCCCTCCTCGGCGGCATGCTGCAGGAGAAGGGCATCGAGGTGGTCACGGAGTTCAACACCGGCGAGGTCGACGGGGAGGCGGGGGTGCTGGTCGGGTTCGACGGGCGCGAGGTCCCCTTCGACCTCGCCGTGGTGATCCCGGTGCACTCCGGAGCGGCGTACGTCGGTCGCTCCCCCGGCCTCGGCGACGCCCTCGACTTCGTCAGCACCGACCACCGCACCCTGCAGTCGAAGGCGGCGCCGGAGGTCTTCGCGATCGGCGACGCCGCCGACCTCCCGGCATCGAAGGCCGGGTCGGTCAGCCACTTCGAGGGCGAGGTGCTGGTGGAGAACGTCACCCGCTTCCTGGCCGGCGAGCCGCTCGACGCCAGCTTCGACGGCCACGCCAACTGCTTCATCGAGACCGGCTTCGACAAGGCCCTGCTCATCGACTTCAACTACGAGCAGGAGCCCGTCGAGGGGCACTTCCCCGGGCCGCTCGGCCTGCCCCTCCTCAAGGAGTCACGGCTCAACCACGTCGCGAAGCTGCTGTTCCAGTGGTTCTACTGGCACAGCCTCCTGCCCGGCCGCGACGTGCCCGGCCTCCATGCCGACATGCCGACGGCCGGGAAGCACCTGGAACGATCCGGAGGGAGCTGACCATGCCCACCGCAACCGTCGCCGGCACCGACGTCGAGCTGAACGAGGAGGGCTTCTTCGTGGACCCCGGGCAGTGGACCGAGCAGATGGTCCCCGAGCTCGCCGCCAGGGAGGACATCACCGCGCTGGACGACAAGCACTGGCAGGTCATCCGGTTCATGCGCGAGGAGTACTTCGCCAAGGGCACCGGGCCGACCGTCCGAGCGCTGGGGAAGACCTCGGGCGTCTCCGTGAAGGAGCTCTACCAGCTGTTCCCCAAGGGGCCGGCGAAGATCGCCGCCCGCATCGCCGGGATCCCCAAGCCCAAGGGCTGCATCTGAGGCCGCGGACACGAGGACGGAACGACCATGGACCTGAGCACGCAGAAGATCTCGATCATCGTCTCGAAGGGCTCGCTCGAGGGGGTGTACCCCGCGCTGATCATGGCCAACGGCGCGCGAGCCGAGGGCATGGAGGCGAACCTGTTCTTCACCTTCTTCGGCCTCGACGCCATCCACCGCACGCGCCACGAGCACGTCAAGCTCTCGACCGTGGGGAACCCGGGGCTGCACCTCGCCACGTGGGCTGGCGGGCTGCCGGGCGTGTCGTCGGTGATGACGCACTACATGGAGCACAAGATGGAGGCGATGGACATCCCGTCGATCCCCGAGTTCGTCGAGATGATCTCCGACACCGGAGCCGGGCTGTACGCCTGCCAGGCCTCGGTCGACCTGTTCGGGTTGACCAAGGACGACTTCATCGAACAGGTCGACGGCATCATCACCGTGGGCGACTTCTACGAGATGGCTGCCGACGGCCACATCATCTTCACCTGAGACCGATCGGTCACGCCGCCCCCCACCGCCGGGCGACGACCACCCTCAGCAGGGCCGGCGGGAGGTCACCGGGGCCGAGCGCACCCGCCTCGGCCCGGGCCAGCGTGGCGGCGTCGATCCCCAGCGACCGGGCGTAGTGGGCGGCGGACCAGCCGGTGGTGCCCCGGTCGGCCAGCACCGCGGCGGCCACCTCCGGCCAGCGGGCGCCGCCGCCGGCGAGCGCCCCCGCCACCCGGGTGGCGAGCGCAGCCGCCGCCACGGGTGCACGCACGCTCGGGTGCCGGCGCCGGGACCCCTCGACACCATCGGCCCCGCTCACGCCACCAGCTCCAGGTCGGCGATGGCCGCGAACCGGGGATCGCTCCGGACGACGTCCCGCAGCCGCCGGCGGCCCCGGGAGATCCGCTGGCGCAGCGCATCGGGGTGGACGCCGTAGCGCTCGGCCAGCGTGTGCGCCGGCGACGGGTCGCCCTGGTCCTGCTGGACCCGGTAGTCGAGCAGGCAGACGAGGGCGACGTCGTCGACGCGGGCGGCCTGCGCCGCCTCGGCGACGAGCCGGACGAGGGGGTCGTCCTCCACGAGGCGGGCGAACGCCTCGGCGAGGGTGTCCTCGCAGGAGGGCGCGGGAACCGGCGCCTCGTGGTCGACCTCGGGCCGGACGCCCTCGAGCGGGTCGGCGTGGACCCCGACCCAGCGGGTGACGACCGTGCGGACCCGGCCCCAGGCCCAGTGCCAGGGCTGCGCACCGCCCGGTCGCCAGGCTGCGGCGACCGCCAGCAGCTCCATGCAGGCGTCGAGCACGAGGCCCTGCAGGTCGTCGGGGGTGACCCGGTCGACCCCGCACTCGCGCAGGTGCTGGCGGACGGCGCCGGCGATGCGGTGCCCGTGGTGCTCGTTCAGGGCGAACACGGCGGCGGCATCGCCCTCCGCCATGCGGGCCATGAGGACCTCGACCGAAGGGGGTCCAGGGGGTGAAGGAGGGGGTCGCAGCGCCATGGTCCCCATCATCCGCAGGAGGTCTGACAGGAACCCCCGGTGGCGGTGTCACGGGGCGCCGGTACCATTGGTCGAGCCGGCTGCGGCCGGCGCGTTCGTTGACAAGGGGCTGATCGGTTTCGACGTCGGGACCGGAAGCGACATCGTGCGACCCGAGTTGCTCAGACTCGTTAATCGGGGCAACCAAACAACAGGCAACAAGACGCCTGAGTTCGCAATGGCCGCCTGATCACCAGGTAGCCAGAAGCGACGCATCGCGAGCCGCAAGGCCACGCGGGGCCTGACCACTACAGCCTGGCAACAGAAGTAGTGGTGGACGGCGGGAGAGACCGCTGACCGGAGGGAAAGACCCCTGACGATCGAGGAAAGACTCGACGGTGCGCCCACCCGGGGGCGTGGCAACCGTGAGCCACAGGTCCGGGGATGGTCGTATCGCGATGCGTGACCGCCAGGCGGACGGGGGTTCGATTCCCCCCAGCTCCACTCCCCCAATCTTCCGGCGTGTCTCGATGTGCCTCTACCGCCGAACCAGTGCCGTTGACCTGGGGTTTCGTGTCTGGACGTGTCAGGACGTCCGTCGGCGTTCCTGGAGCGTTACTCCCGCGGTTACTCCCGCGTGAGCCCAACCCGGCGGGATACCATGACCCCGCTGCGAGCTGGTCCAGCAGACCCTGCGGGGAGCCCGGCCTCTCATCGTTGACGCAAGGAGCGCAACGTGGCGAGGTCACCGCGCGGCAAGCGCACCCCCACCGGCGACGGCAGCCATGCCGTCGTGGCCAAGAACCCCAACGGCACCGGATCCGTCTACTACGAACCGCCCCGGACGACCTCGAGCGGCCGGGACCTGAGCGGCCGCTGGCGTGCCACCTGGGTCGACCACGATGGCCGCACGCGTCGGGTGTCGGCACCCACCCGGGCCGAGGTCGAAGCCAAGCGCGATGCCTTGGCCGAGGCCGTCGATACGCGCCGCCGCCCCTCGAGCCGGTTCGGCCCCGACTCCACCGTGAACGACCTGTTGGCCTGGTGGCTGGACTCGGTCGCCCGCCACCGCGCCAAGGCCTCCACCCTCGACAGCTACCGGCGGTTCGCCACGTACCTCGCCGACGGCATCGGCAGCTGGCGGATCATCGACGTCGGCCCCGAAGCCCTCACTGACTGGCAGGCTCGCCTCCTGGACCGCTACGCGCCGTACACGGTGCTCAACTGCCGCAAGGTCTGCCGCCAGGCGTTCCGGGAGGCGGTCAAGCTCGACCTGATCGCCACCAACCCGTTCGATCTCGTCGACGCACCGCGAGCCAAGCGGATCGGAGCCGCCCGGGCCCTCGACCCTGCGAGCGCGAAGGCGCTCCTCGTCGCCGCCCAGGACCAGCGTCTCGGCGCTGCGGTCACGCTGCTGTTCGTCCAGGGCTGGCGGGTCAGCGAGGTACTCGGCCTGGCCTGGGAGGACCTCGACCTCGACGCCGGCACCGCGCAGGTCCGCCGGGGTGCCGCCTACACCCCGTCGGCGGGGACCGTGCTCGGGGCCACCAAGACCAGCGGCGCCGAGGGCGTCCATCACCTCGCTCCCATCTCGGTCGACGCTCTCCGTCGCCGGCACACCAAGCAGGCCGCCGAACGCGATCGAGCCTCCGGGCCCTGGCCGGTGCACACCTTCGACGGCGAGCCGATCTCGCCGGTGTTCACCACCATCCACGGTGGGCTCGTCAACCGCCAGTACGTGGTCAAGGCCATCCACCGCGCCGCGACCGCCGCCGGCCTCGACCCGACCGGTCTGGCCACCCACACCGGCCGGCGCACCGTGGTCACCGCGCTCTACGCCAGCGGTGGACTCGACCTCGCCGATGTCGCCCGCCACGTCGGCCACGCCGACACTGCGACGACCGCCGGCTACGTCCGCAGCCTCGGCCACCGCCCCGCCGCCACCGCCCGCCGAGCCGCCGAACTCCTCGACCCGACCTTGGATGCCGGTGAAGGGGGACCAGGATGAGCACCCGACGCCCGACATTCGGGGTCACTCGGCGGCGGCCATCGGTGACAGGTAGGCCACCGGTCAGCGATCGCGTACCCGGCGTTGGGTGGCGGGCTTGAGCGCCGATCCCGCTGAACGTTTGGGGTCGCTCCGGAGCGAGTTCCTGCCAGCGGTGTTCACCCCGGCAGGTGCGGCGTACGCTGGGGGCTGTGTCCGTTGCCGAGCAGACCCCCGAGCCGCACGTGATGGTGCTGCCGCCCGACGAGGCGGTCCGCCGCGCTCGGCCTCTGCCCGACGGCGACGAGTTCGCGCTCGAGGACGTCACCGACGACGAGTGGGACGAGTTCCAGCAAGCTCTCGCTGAACGGTGAGCGACGGTGCGCTCGTCGTGGTGGACACGATGGTCGTGTCCGCGCTGGTGAACGAACGACGGGACCTCGCGGTTGCCACCGAGTACCGGGAGCTGATCGATGGTCGCGCAGTCGTCGTCTCGTTCGTCACCGTGACTGAGATGCGGTACGGAACGTTGAAGGCGAACTGGGGCGAGCTCCGCCGGCGCGAGTTCGAGCGGACGGCTGTCGAGGCTCGTCGCCGTGCAGCCCGACGACGATCTGATGACCAAGTGCGCCGAACTGCGCGACCGATGCGAGCGTGGCGGTGTTGCCCTCGGTCAGAAGATCCACGAAGCGGATCGGTGGATCGCGGCAACCGCTCTCCACCTCGCCGTCGACCTGGTATCCGATGACAGCGTCTTCGAGAACATCGATGGGCTGACCGTCCTGAGCCGTTCGACGAATCCGAACGCCGACCGAAGCCCCTGACCGTGGAGCGAGGGCACCCTGCCGGTCGGCGGCGCTGAGGCTGGCGATATGCGACGTGCACGATGCGTCCAGATCCGGCATCATGCGCGCCCAGATCGGCCCGGGTGCCGCCCCGCGAACGGAGCAGCATTCGTCTGTTGTTACTCCTGTGCCCAGGCGACGGCTTCGTCGAAAATCGCGTCGCTGAGAACGTCGGCTTGCCCGATGGCGTCGATGGAGTCGATGGCGTTGGCGTAGCGGGCGATGAAGTTCCGTGTGTAGTCGCCGAGGTCATCTGCGTTGCTCGTCAGCAAGGTGACGGCGAGTTCTTCGCCGCCGTGCGGTCCGGCAGCGAGAGCGTCAGGGAACTTGTGACCCGGCGCCAGGTTGATGTGCGAGAAGTCGAAGCCGAACGCAGAGACGGCGAGGTCAGCGACCCTCAGTGCGGTCTCTTGGCGGCCAGCACCTTGGATGCGGCAGGACGGGGCCGTTCCCGTTGTACAGCGATGCGGCGAAGCTGGCCACGAGGGCGTCGGGGAACAGGTCTCCGCGAGCGATCACGATCTCTGATGCGCCGCCGGGGAACGTCTGGCGGGACAGTTCGACGGCCGTGTCGTACCGCGCACCGACCGCAGGGGCGGCTCGCGTTCCCGCTTGCGCTCCGACTTTCAAGAGAGGGTTTGCGCTGTCAGAAGACCTAGATGGGCATGGAACCTTTCCTCGCCCCACGCCCAGCAGACGACCTCGACCGCCTCGCCGGCCGACACGAGCACCGCGCGTCCGCAGGCCCTCCCCCACCCCGCACGACGCGCCCGCCGGCGCCCGACGCCATACCGGCCTCGAACGTCACCGCGCCGCACGTGCAGACCCGCAGACCCGCCGTCGCTGGCCTCGGGAGCCGGTGATGCCCGGTGCGTCGGGCACGACCGCCCGCCAGGTTGGACCCCGGCGCCGGCGGGCCCGCTGCTGGTGACCGTCGAGGAGGCCGGCCAGATCCTCTGCCTCAGCCGGAGCACCGTCTACCGCCTGATCAACACCGGCGATCTCGAGGTCGTCCACATCGGCCGAGCAGTGCGCGTGCCCTGCAGCGCCCTCGTCGCCTTCGTCGACCGACTCCGCACGACCACTGAGCCCGTCTCGGCGACGCGTGCGTAGCCGACCGCAGGTGCCGCCGAGCGGCACCTGCAAGGGTGTGTTTACGGGAGGGGTGCTCGCTGGGTCGCTGGATCCGTGGCCGATGACGCGGTCGTCGGCGGTGCAGGCGTTGGGACCCCAGGCGTAGAGGGCTCGAGGGCGGCGGCGCTCGGTGCGGCTGGTCGCCGTCACGTTTGTTCCGGGTCGGGTCGTCGGACTCGCGTCCGAAGGAGTTCGAGCGCCGCTCGCGCCACCGGCGTCGGCATGGAAACGACTCACCGGCGAAGTGGCTAGAACTCGGACGGAGAAAGCGCCACACTGGGGCTCGTGGAAGCAGGCGTGCGAGAGCTCCGAGATCACCTCAGCCGGTACCTCGAGCTCGTCCGAGAGGGCGAGGAGGTCACCGTCACCGACCACGGCAAGGCCGTGGCCCGGCTCGTTCCCCTGGACCGGCCCCGGCCGTTGGACCGGCTCATCGCTGAAGGTCTCGTCACCCCCCGTCAGACGCCCAAGCAGCCACGCTCCCGGCGACCGATCAAGGCGCGCGGCACCGTGAGCGACCTGGTCGCCGAACAGCGCAGGTGATCGCCTACTTCGACACCTCCGCCGTCGTACCACTCCTCGTCGAGGAACCGACGACCGAGCAGTGCAATCGCCTCTGGGACGACGCAGCCCGCATCCTCACCGTGCGACTCACCTACCCGGAAGCGCGCGCCGCGCTCGCCAGCGCCCAACGGGCTGGTCGGCTGACCCGATCCCAGCTCGCAACCGCGGTCGCCGACCTGGAGGCCCTCTTCGAGCAGATCGATGTCATCGAGCTCGGCGGCGACCTCGCCCGAACCGCAGGAGACCTCGCCCAGCACCACGGACTGCGTGGCTATGACGCCGTGCACCTCGCCGCCGCCCTGGCCGTTGCCGACGACGACCTCGTGCTCGTCACCGGCGACGCCGACCTCGCAGCGGCAGCGGCGACCGCCGGGCTCTCGGTGGCGCGACCCATCGACTGAACCGACATCCCGTTACTCCCGCGGTTACTCCCACCGGGCCCACCCGCCTGCCTCCGCAACGCCGTGACCAGGGCGAACACGGTGGCCGAGGTGACCCGGTTCGATTCCCCCCAGCTCCAAGAGTGCTCGATCCGGACCGGCTTGAGCATTGTTGGAGCTGCCCGATGCCCCGGACGACACGGCACACCCTGCGCGATCGCCGGATCTGGGCGCATCGCGTTGCGCCAACGGAACGCCTTGCGCCCAGAACCTGTCTGGTGGATTCCTGGGCTGATGCGTTGCGTGAGCGGAACTCCCTGCGCCGAGAACGGCGCATCTGGGTCTCGCGGCAGGCTCGGACGTTGCGTCAGTCCTCGGGGAAGAGGGCGAGGTGCACGGCGACGTTCGCCGTCTCCTCCAACCCGAGGCGCCGGCGGAGGGCCTCGAGCTCGTCGAGGTCGTGGCCCTCGATGGCGAGGGTCCGCAGCACCGCGCCGGTGCGCTCGACGGTGATGTCGGTGACCTCGGCCCGGAGCTCGCCGATGCGGTACCGCGTGCGGTGCTTCGTGACGGGCACCGCCCGCGCCGCCAGATCCCCGTCGAGCTCGGCGAGCGCCTCGGCCACGTCGAACGCCCGGCCCCGCCGCTCGCGCTCGCGACGGAGGTGCTCGAACACCTGGTCGTAGGGCGGCGGGGCCGTGTCGGGCTGGCGGTAGCGGCTCGCCGCCCACCGCTCGAACCCCCGCGACCGCTCGACCAGCCGCTTCACCTTGAGCATCCGG
>DASUEE010000204.1:0-6220 GCA_036275235.1 Acidimicrobiales bacterium
CGCCTCACCGATCGACTCCTTCCAGGACGTCGTCGCCGAGTACCGCTGGTGGTTCGTGGCCGCCTCCGCCGTCCTGGTCGCCGTCAGCCTGCGGGGCGAGACGAAGAAGGGTGGCGAGATCGACGTCCTCGTGCACGTCGACGAGGAGCTCGCCGAGCCGGCTGCTGCCGAGCGGGTGCGCGAGCAGCTGCCGGAGAGGGACGAGGAGTGACGCCCCCCACGGCCGTGGGCACGATCCGCCGGCGCTCGGCCCACCCACCGCTCGGGTCGCGCACGCCGGCGCGCAACGAGGACTTCTTCGACGACGCCCAGCTCGCCGACCTGCGCGCCTACGCCCGGCCGCGCAAGCGGGTCGACCTCGCGGCCAAGGTCGTGACCGGCGCCGTCGACCTGGTGCTGATCTTCGCCCTCGACCTCGGCCCCCGGATCGAGGGCTGGGTCGACGGCACGCCCTGGCCCGTGCGCCTCGTCGTCGTCACCGGCTTCTTCGCCCTGGTATCGCAGCTCCTGCTGCTGCCGGCCGAGTGGTGGTCGACGATGGTGCACGACCGGCGCCACGGCCTGTCCAACCACACGGTGGGGCTGTGGGTGGGCGACCAGGTGAAGGGGGTGGTCCTGAACGTCGTGCTCACCGGCCTGCTGCTCGTGCCGGTGTTCTGGGCCGTCCGTGAGCTCGACACGTGGTGGCTGGCCGGCGGGCTGCTCTTCCTCGTGGTCGCCCTCTTCCTGAACTTCGTCTACCCGGTGCTGATCATGCCGAGGTTCAACCGCTTCACGCCGATGGAGCCCGGCCCGCTGCGGACGCGCATCGAGGAGATCGCCGACCTCGCCGACACCCGGATCGAAGGCGTCTACACCATGGACGGCTCCACCCGGTCCCGGCGGGGCAACGCCTTCGTCGCCGGCTTCGGCCCCACCAAGCGGGTGGTGGTCTACGACACGATGCTCGACTTCCCCCTCGAGCAGATCGGCACGGTGGTCGCCCACGAGATCGGCCACTACCGCCTGAACCACATCCCCAAGACGTTCCCGCTGGCCGGGCTCCAGGTGCTGGTGGCGCTCGCCTTCGTGCAGCACGTGGTGGGCAGCGCCACCGTCCTCGGCTGGGCCGGCGTCGACGACCTGGGCGAGCCCGCCGCCGCCCCGCTCTTCCTGCTCGGGCTCGGCCTGCCGATGGCCCTGCTGGGGCTGGTGTCCGCGTGGTGGTCGCGGCGCAACGAGCGGGAGGCCGACCTCGAGGCGCTCGAGCTCCTCGGGGATCCCACCAGCTTCGTGGGCATGTGGCCGGCGCTCGTGGAGCGGAACAAGGCCGACCTCGAGCCCGGCTGGTGGGAGCGGCTCAACGCCAGCCACCCCGGGCCGGCCGAGCGCATGCAGTTCGGACTCGACTGGGCATCGATGAACGACGTCCCCGTGGAGCGGCCCGGCAAGGGTCCCGTCGCCGCGACCCCACCCTCCCCCTGAGGTTCTGGGGTACCGATCCCCGCGCATGCGGGGGGATCGGTACCCCAGAACGGGCCTTCAGAGGCCGAGGAGCGGGTCGAGGCCCACGGTGATGCCGGGGCGGTCGGCCACGGACTTCACGGCCAGCAGCACGCCGGGCATGAACGACGAGCGGTCGTAGGAGTCGTGCCGGATCGACAGCGTCTGGCCCTCCGTGCCGAGGATGACCTCCTGGTGGGCGATCATCCCCCGCATCCGCACCGAGTGCACCGGGATGCCGCCCGGCCCCCGACCGCCCCGTGCGTGGGGCACGACCTCGGTTCGCGTGGGGTCCTCGGTCCACTCGTCGGAGGCCGCGGCCATCCGCTCGACCGTGAGCATCGCCGTCCCCGAGGGCGCGTCGACCTTCTCATCGTGGTGGAACTCGATGACCTCGGCGGTCTGGAACCACGGGGCGGCCATCTCGGCGAAGCGCATCATGAGCACGGCCCCGATGGCGAAGTTGGGCACGATCATGCAGTTCGAGCGGGTGAACGCCGCGCCGAAGCGATCGAGGTCCGTCGGCGTGAACCCGGTGGTGCCCACCACGGCGTGCACACCCGCCTTCGCCGCCCAGGCGAGGTTCTCCCGCGCCGCGTCGAGGTGGGTGAAGTCGACGACGACGTCGACGCCCGCCCGCTCGAACTCCTCGACCCCACCTGCCACCGTGAGCTCGGGCATGTGGTTGCCCTTGGCGACGAGGTGCAGGTCGATCCCCTCGTGGTGGGGATCGACGGCGGCGACCAGCTCGGTCTCACGATCCGAGCTGACAGCCGCACAGACCGTGCTGCCCATGCGGCCGCCTGCCCCGAACACCCCCACGCGGATGGTCATGGTCGGAAGAGTAGGCGGAGCGAGAACGCTGACGTCGCGTCAACAGGGCGCGGGGTCGCGGTGGTCGGGGTACGTTCCGCGCGTGGGACCTGCCCGCCCCTGCCGCATCCGTCCCGCCCGTCGTGGACGGGGCCCCGCCTGCCGACGACGTCGGCCGGCGTCGAGCGCGGTCAGACCGCCCGGGCGAGGCGCTTGGTGTCGACCGGCCCCACGGCCGCGACCGCTCTCGGGGTCGTGAGCACCGAGCGCAGGACTCGGTCGACGTCGTCGACCGTCACCGCGTGCAGCCGGTCGAGCTGCTCGTCGATGCTCAGCACCGTGCCGGTGGACAGCAGCATGCGACCCAGGCGGGTCATCCGCGACCCGGAGTCCTCGAGCCCGAGCTCGGTGGCGCCGGTCAGGTAGCCCACCGCCACCCGCACCTCGTCGGCGGTGACCCCACCCTCGAGCATGCCCTCGATCTCGGCTTCCAGCGCGTCGATCAGCTGGGCCGAGCGCCCGGGCGACGTCCCGGCGTAGATGCCGAGCAGGCCGGCGTCGGAGTACGACGACACCCACGAGTACACCGAGTACGCGAGGCCCCGCTCCTCGCGGATGGCCTGGAACAGCCGTGATGACGAGCCGCCGCCGAGCACCTGGTCGGCCACGTGCAGGGCGTAGCGGTCGTCGTGGTCGACGGGCAGGCCGCGCCAGCCGAGCACCACGTGCACCTGCTCGCCCTTGCGGCGGTGGGTGCGCAGCGAGTCGACCTCGGGCTCGGGCGCGTGCCGCTGGGGCGGCGATCCGCCTTCCCCGCCACCGAGGCGCTCCTCGACGGCCGCGCACAGCTCGTCGTGGTCGACCCGGCCGGCGGCGGCGACCACGAGGTTCGCCGGCCGGTAGTGGGTCTCGAAGAACCCGAGGATGTCGTCCCGGGTCATCGAGCGGACGGTGCCCTCGTCGCCGAGGACCTCCCGGCCGAGCGGGTGGTCCGGGAACAGCGCCTCCATCGACAGCGTGTGGACGCGGTCCTCGGGGGTGTCGAGCGCCGCCCACAGCTCCTCGAGGATCACCTCGCGCTCCGCATCGATCTCGTGCGGGCGCAGCGCCGGCGCCGAGAGGATGTCGCCGAGCAGCTCGACCCCGAGCCGCCAGTGCGCCGCGGGGAGCCGGGTGACGAAGGCCGTGTGCTCGCGGGCCGTGAACGCGTTCATGTCCCCGCCGACCGCGTCGACGGCCTCGGCGATCGAGCGCGCCGAGCGGGCCTCGGTCCCCTTGAAGAACAGGTGCTCGAGGAAGTGCGACGCGCCGGCGAGCGCCGGCGCCTCGTCCCGGCCGCCCACGGAGACCCACACGCCGGTGGTCACCGAGCGGGCGTGGGGCATCGCGTCGCTGACGACGCGGACCCCGTTGGAGAGGGTGGTGGTGCGGGGCTCCGGATCGAGCCCCGCACCGACACCGACGTCCTGGCTCAGCGCCGACGGCCTCCGCGGCCGCCGCCACCGCTGCGACCGCGACCGCCACGGCCGCCGCCACCGCCCTCGCCGCCGGCGGATGAGGCGCTCTCGGGACCGAGGTCGCCGAACTCCTCCTTCAGCTCCTCGTCGAAGGCGTCCTCGAAGGACACGAACTCGCCCGCCGAGGCGCTGCCACCGTCGGCGGTGCCGCCGGTGTCGTCGCCGCGACCGGAGTCGCGCCGGGGACGCTCGCTGCGCTCACGACCGCCGCCGGAGCGGGGGCCCTCGTCGGACTCGTCGCCCTCGGGCACGTTCGTGGGCGACAGGCTGATCTTGCCGTTCGGGTCGATGTCGTCGACCCGGACCTCGATCTCCTGGCCCAGCTCGAGCTCGTCCTCCACCCGTTCGATGCGACGCTTGCCACCGATCTTGGAGATGTGGAGCAGGCCGTCTCGGCCGGGGAGGATGTTGACGAAGGCGCCGAACTTGGTGATGTTGACGACCTTGCCCATGTAGACCTCGCCGGGGTGGGCCGACGGCGGGTTCACGATGAGCTCGATCTGGCGGCGGGCCTCGTCGACGGCGGACTTGTCGGTGCCACCGATGGTGACCACGCCGACCACGCCGTCGTCGTCGACGCCGATGTCGGCACCGGTCTCGCCCTGGATCTGGTTGATGACCTTGCCCTTGGGCCCGATGACCTCGCCGATCTTGTCGACGGGGATCTCGAAGCTGATGATCTTCGGGGCGGTGCCCTGGACGTCCTCGCGCGGCTCGGCGATGCACTCGGTCATCACGCCGAGGATCTTCGTGCGGGCCTCCTTGGCCTGGGCCAGGGCGCTCGCCAGCACGTCGGCCGGGAGGCCGTCGATCTTCGTGTCGAGCTGCAGCGCGGTGACGAAGTCCGGGGTGCCGGCGACCTTGAAGTCCATGTCGCCGAAGGCGTCCTCGGCACCGAGGATGTCGGTGAGGGTGGTGTACTTGCCGTCCTCGTAGATGAGGCCCATGGCGATGCCGGCGACCGGCGCCTTGATCGGCACGCCGCCGTCCATCAGCGACAGGGTCGACGAGCAGACGGAGGCCATGGAGGTGGAGCCGTTGGAGGCCAGCACCTCGGAGACGAGGCGGAACGTGTAGGGCCACTCCTCCATGGAGGGGATCACCGGCAGCAGGGCGCGCTCGGCGAGCAGGCCGTGGCCGATCTCGCGGCGCTTGGGGCTGCCCACGCGGCCGGTCTCGCCGTTGGCGTGCGGCGGCATGTTGTAGTGGTGCATGTACCGCTTCTTGTCCTGGGGGCCCAGGTTGTCGAGGAGCTGGTCCATCTTCGGCATGCCGAGGGTGAGGACGTTCAGCACCTGCGTCTCGCCCCGCTGGAACAGGCCCGAGCCGTGCGCGGTCTCGAGGATGCCGACCTCGGCCGACACCGGGCGAAGGTCGGCGGGGCCACGGCCGTCGATGCGGACGCCCTCGTTCACGACGCGGGTGCGGATGAGCTTCTTCAGCAGCGCCTTGATGGCACCGCCGATCTCCTTCTCGCGGCCCTCGAACTCGGCGGCGAGCTCGGAGACGACGGCCTGCTTGACCTCGCGCTCGGCGGCCTCGCGCTCGGCCTTGATGGCGATCTGGGCGACGTCGCGCAGGCGGTCGGTGCCGACGGCCTCGACGCGGGAGTAGACGTCGTCGGAGTAGTCGACGACGGGCGTCCACTCGAGCGGCGGCCGGGAGCCGAACTCCTCGACCAGGCGGCGCTGGGCGTCGATGGAGTCCTTGATCGACTTCTTGGCCTCCTCGAGGCCCTGGGCGATCGCCTCCTCGGTGACGAACGGGGCGCCGGCCTGGTAGTGCTGCCAGGCCTTCTCGGTGCCGTTGGCCTCCACCATCATGATGGCGATGGAGCCGTCGTCGGCCTCGCGGCCGGCGACCACGAGGTCGAAGGTGGACTCCTCGATCTCCTCGTGCTCGGGGTGGGGCACCCACTCGCCGTCGGTGTCGAAGGCCATGCGGACGGCGCCGATGGGGCCCTCGAACGGGATGCCCGACAGCATCAGCGCCGCGGAGGCGCCGTTGATGGTGAGCACGTCGTAGGGGTTGCGGCCGTCGACGCCCATGATCGTGGACACGATCTGGGTCTCGTTGCGGTAGCCGTCGGGGAAGCTCGGCCGCAGCGGGCGGTCGGTGAGGCGGCAGGTGAGGATGGCCAGGTCGGTGGGCCGGCCCTCACGGCGGAAGAACGAGCCGGGGATGCGCCCGGCGGCGTACATCCGCTCTTCCACGTCGACGGTGAGCGGGAAGAAGTCCATGCCCTCGCGGACGGACTTGGCGGCGTTCGCCGTGACGAGGGCCTTGGTGCCCCCGATGCTGACGACGACGGCGCCCTGGCTCTGCGGGGCGAGCTTGCCCGTCTCGAAGACGAGCTCCTTGTCGGCGCCGGGAATGGGCGCGGACACCCGGGTGGGTTCGGTGGTCAT
>DASUEE010000205.1:0-8264 GCA_036275235.1 Acidimicrobiales bacterium
CCGGCGCACCGGCGCATCACAACCGACCCGGTCCGGGTCCCGGAGGCGGGGTCCGGGTCCCGGAGACCGCTGAGGGCGGCGCAACGCACCCAGACCCCGACTTCCCGACCCGGACCGGGTTCCGGAGGCGGGGTCTGGGTCCCGGAGGCCGCTCAGGACCCCCAAACGCACCCAGACCCCGACTCCCAGACCCGGACCGGGTTCCGGGGGGGGGCGGCCCGGGGTCGGGGGCGCGACCGGCGAAACCGGCGTGCGCCGGCGCCGGCGATGCCGTTGGATTCCCGGCGTGACCACGTCGCCCTCCGTCGACCCGCTGCCGCTGACCGACCGCACCACCATCGGCCGCAGCCCCGGCCGGGGCACGAGGGACCGGGCCGTCGCCCACGCCATCCTCGACGAGGGCCTGGTGTGCCACGTCGGCATCACCGCCGACCACGGCCCGGTCGTGATCCCCACCACCTACGCCCGCCGCGGCGACGAGCTGCTGATCCACGGTTCACCGGCGGCGAGCTGGCTGCGGGCGGCCGGGAAGGGCACGCCGGTGTGCGTGACGGTCACCCACGTCGACGGCGTGGTGCTGGCCCGCAGCGCGTTCCACCACTCGCTCAACTACCGCTCGGTCGTCGTGTTCGGTGTGGCGGAGCCGGTCACGGACCCCGCCGACAAGGCCGCCGCCCTCGACGCCATCGTCGAGCACGTCGTCCCCGGGCGCACCGCCGAGGTGCGCCCCACCCGTGACGACGAGCTCCGTTCGACGCTCGTCCTCCGCCTGCCGATCGAGGAGGCGTCGGTCAAGGTGCGCAGCGGCGGCCCGATCGACGACGAGGCCGACCTCGGACTGCTGGACGTGTGGGCCGGCGTGGTCCCGGCCTCGGTGCGCTACGGCGAGCCCGTTCCCGCCGACGACGTGCCCAGCGACCTCTGCGTCCCCGCCAGCGCCGCGTCCTACCGCCGCCCGATGGCCTGACGGCCGGGCGGATCAGCGCGCGGTGGAGCCCGCTCGCCCGAGCGCGCCGAGCCGCTCGGTCGTCCGGGGGCAGGCTGGAGGGATGACCGGGCACCCTCGGGCAGAGCGGGTGGCCGCGGTCGCGGCGCTGCTGGGCGTCGTCGCCGCCGCCGCCACGGCGCTCCCGTTCGGCCGTTCCGGCCAGCGGTGGCGCTCGAGCTACGAGCTGGTCGACGTCGCCGACGCCGCCGGCGTCCTGCCGGCGGGCATCGCCGGCATCGCGGCGGCGTGGTACCTCGTCCCGGCCCTCGCCGGCGCCGTGGTGGTCGCCGCCGCCCTGCGCCGACCGTCGGCGGCCGGTGGTCTCGCGACTACGCTCGGCGCGCTGGTGGGCACCGGCTCGATCCTGGTCGGGCGCTCGCCGCTGACCACCGGACCTGCGGTGGCGGCGGCGCTCGTCCTCGGAGCGGGCACGACCCTGAGCGGTGCGATCGCGCTGGCGGCGGCGCGGAAGGAGACGGCGGCATGAGCGATCACGACGGCATCCCGATGGAGGAGCCGGCGACCGTCGACCCCGTCCCAGTCGGCACCGAGATCCGCCGCGGCCCGCTCGGTGGCCGCATCGTGGCCGGGGCGCTCGGCGCCGTGCTGCTCGCCGGCGGCGTCGCCTTCGCGGCCACCCAGGCGGGCGACGACGGCGGAGCCGAGACGCCGGAGGCCGCCGTCGAGCAGCTCCTCGACGCCATGGCCGACGAGGACCTCCTCGGGGCGCTCGCCTCCCTCGACCCGGGCGAGCGCGACACCTTCCGCGAGCCCGTGGAGGACCTGTTCGAGGAGCTCGAGCGACTCGGGGTCGTCGGCAGCTCCTTCGAGCTCACGGGCGTCGACGGCGTCGACATCGAGTTCGACGACGTCACCTTCCGCACCGAGCCGGTGGTCGACGGCCTCGCCCGCGTCTACGTCACCGGCGGTTCTGCCACCTACGCCGTCGACGGCTCCGAGCTGCCCATCGGCGACTTCCTCGCCGACACCCTCGACCGCTTCGGCGTCGACCCCGGCGCGCTCCTGGAGACCGACACCGAGGAGGCGATCGCCGGCGAGGACACGTTCCTCGTGGCACGCGACACCGGCGACGGCTGGCGGGTCAGCATCGGGTACACGGCCGCCGAGGCGGCACGCGAGTCCATGGGCGCACCCGCCCCACCGGCCACCGGCATGGAGGCGATCGGGGCCGACTCGCCCGAGGAGGCCGTCGAGGGGCTGCTGCGCGCGGCTGCCGCCATCGACATCCCCGATGCGGTGGCCCGCCTCTCGCCCGACGAGCTGCGGGCGCTGCACCACTACTGGCCGGTGCTGGTCGACCCCTCCGAGCTCCCCTCGGCCGACGACCTCGACGTCTCCGTCGAGCTCAGCGAGCTCGAGCTCGACGCCGACACCGATGGCGACCGGGCCCAGGTGCTCGTCCGCCGCATCGGGGCCGACGTCGCCAGCGAGGACTTCACCGGCGGCGCCACCATCGCCGACGGCTGCATCACGCTGCGCGGCGACGCGGTCGACGCCGCGCAGGAGGAGCTCGGCATCGACGGTGACACGGTCTGCCAGGACGACCTCCCGGAGATCTTCGAGGAGGCGATGGGCCAGCTCGATGGATCGGGCCTCGGGTTCGGCCTCGGAGGCATCGACGACCTCGTGGTGCCCGGCCTCGACCCCGCCCAGGGCACGTTCGGCATCACCGCCACCCGCGTCGACGGGCAGTGGTACGTCGCGCCGATCCGGACCTTCGCCGACCTGGGCATCGCAGGCCTGCGCACCGTCGAGCGAGAGGACCTCGAGGTCGCCGTCGACGCGATCAAGGGCTTCTTCGGTGGCGGGTTCTTCGGCGGCGGCATGGTGGGCGAGGGCTTCGTGCCCCCGGGCCTCACCGACGACCTCGAGGGGTGGAGCGAGCACGAGGAGCTCTTCGACATCGGTGAGCCCGTCTGGGGCGAGCCGGGGAGCTGACCCCGGCCGCTGCCAGACTCCCCCCGTGCAGCTCCCCCAGGGCTTCCGGGCCCACACCGCCAACGTCGGCATCAAGGACGGCACCACCGACTTCACGGTGGTGGCGGCCGACCGCCCGTGCGCGGCCTCGGCGGTGTTCACGAAGTCGCGCTTCGCCGGGCCGAGCGTCACCCTGTCCCGGGCCAACGCCGCCGACGGGCGGCTCCAGGCGATCGTGGTCGTGTCGAAGAACGCCAACGTCGCCACCGGCCCCGAGGGCGACGCCGATGCGCTGGAGCTGGTCGAGGGCGTGGCCCGGGCCCTGGGCTGCGCACCGGCCGACGTCCTCGTCGCCTCCACCGGCGTCATCGGCCGCCGCTACCCGATGGACCGCGTCCGCACGCACCTCGCCTCGCTGCCGGCACCGGACGGCACCGACGCGACGGCCGTGGCCGAGGCGATCATGACCACCGACACCCACCCCAAGACGGCTCGGGGGACGGTGCCCACGGCGGGCGGCGGCGAGGCGAGCGTGGTCGGCATCGCCAAGGGCGTGGGCATGATCGAGCCGGACATGGCCACGATGCTCGCCTTCGTCCTCACCGACGCCGAGGTCCCTGCGGCCGACCTCGACCAGGCGTTCCGCGCCGTCGTCGAGCGCACGTTCAACTCGCTGTCGGTGGACACCGACACCTCCACGTCCGACACCGCGGCCGTCCTCGCCAGCGGCGCCGCAGGCCCCGTCGACGTCACCGCACTCGAGGCGGCCCTCGAGCAGGTCTGCCTCGACCTCACCCGCCAGCTCGCCGCCGACGGCGAGGGGGCCGAGACCCTCATCGTCGTGACCGTGGACGGCGCCCGCGACCGGGACCAGGCCAAGCGGGTCGCGAAGGCGATCGTGAACTCACCGCTGGTGAAGACCGCCGTGCACGGCGCCGACCCGAACTGGGGTCGCATCGCCATGGCGATCGGCAAGTGCAGCGACGACACCGACATCGACCAGCGAGCGGTGACGATCCGCATCGGCGACCAGGAGCTCTACCCGGCACCGGCCGACGACGACGCCCTCGCCCGCCTCACCGAGTACCTGCGCGGCGACGAGGTGCTGATCCACGTGTCCCTCGGCATCGGCGACGGCGCCGCCACCGTCTACGGCTGCGACCTCACCGACGGCTACGTCCGGATCAACGCCGACTACACGACCTGACCGAGAGCCGTTCCGGGCCGCTCGGGTCCGGCGGCCGAGGCGTGTCCCGCGGCCCAGGACGGCTCAGGTGACGATCAGCCAGACCATGGCGAAGTGGCAGGCCGCCGCCCCCACGGTGCAGGCGTGCCAAATCTCGTGGTACCCGAACACCGAGGGCAGCGGGTCCGGCCGCTTGAAGAGCAGCACCATCGCACCACCGGCGTAGACGAGGCCGCCGAGGGCGAGGAGGGCGACCGTCGGCAGGTCGATGCTGCCCACGATGCCGGGGAGCGCGAGCAGTGCGGCCCCGCCCATCACGCCGTACATCGCGTTGCTCGAGCGCGGGAAGCGGTCGATGCCGAAGGACTTCAGGACGATGCCCACGGCCCCCGCCGCCACGACGCCGGCGAGGAACACCCGGCCGCTGGCCCCGGGCAGCACCAGGAGGCAGACCGGGGCCCACGTGCCGGCGATGAGCAGGTAGATCATCGAGTGGTCGGCGAGCTGCATGCGGCGCCGGGCCGTGGGGGACTTGGCGAGGCGGTGGTAGCTCGCCGAGGTCGCGAACACCACGAGCTGGGCGAGGACGTAGACGGTGGCGGCCACGCGGGCCGTGGTGCCCGAGGCGGCGTCGACCAGCAGCGCGCCGAGCGGGACGACCGCGAACGCCCCGAGCGCGTGCAGCACGCCCCGGTACTTCGGGCGGGGCCACAGGTACGACGGCATGTCGTATCGCGGCGCGATCCGGAACAGCTCCGTTGCGCTCACCCGGACCATCCTGCCGTGCCGGGAGCGAGGGGCGCGAACCGGACGATCAGCCGGCTCCGTCGGGGCAGAGCAGGGCGGCGAAGGGATACGGGTTCACCGACACCCGGCCGGGCTCCATGACCTCGAAGTGCAGGTGCGGCGTTCCGCCGGCGTTGCCGGTGCTCCCCACCGTCCCGATGGGCGCGCCCGCCTCGACCCGGCCCTCGCGCACGGTGAGCGTGGACATGTGGGAGCCGAAGTAGGTGTGGCCGTCGTCGCCCTCGAGCCAGAACCCGAGGCCCCCGAGCGAGGAGTTGCTCGCCCGGATCGTGCCCGCGGCGGGGGCGTACACCGGCGATCCGTGCGGAGCCATCATGTCGACGCCCTTGTGCCGGCGGCCGCCCGAGCGGGCCGAGCCCCACGAGTCGACGAACGTCGCGTCGGGGGCGGGGCAGGCGGCGGTGGGCGGGGGCGGCGGCGTGGCCACGGCCACCATCGACGCCGTGGTGGCGGCGGCCCGGTCGAGGCCGACCCCGGCGAGCCGGCCCACCGGGTCGACGAGCGGGGCGAGGACCGAGGCGGCGGGGCGCTCGAGGTCGTCCACGCGCGCCGGTTCTGCATCGGCGGGGCGGGGGGCAAGGAGGAACGCAACGGCGGCGAGGACCGCCGCCATCGGCGCGCCCGCGACGAACCAGGGGGTTCGGGGCATCGCATGACGGTTCCATGACGGACCCGTTGCGGTCAAATCGCGACGCACGGGGGGCTCCGCCCCCCCGTGTGCCCCCAGAGGTCGTGCGAACGGAGCTCCGCGTGCGCGTCAGGAGAGGCGCTGGATGACCATGGCCATGCCCTGGCCGCCACCCACGCACATCGTCTCGAGGCCGAACTCCTTGTCCTCGTCCTGCAGCGCGTTGATGAGGGTGGTCATGATCCGGGCGCCGGTCATGCCGAAGGGGTGACCGAGGGCGATCGAGCCGCCCTTCACGTTGAGCTTGTCGAGGTCCATGCCGAGGTGGCGGGCCGAGGGCAGCACCTGGGCGGCGAAGGCCTCGTTGATCTCGTACAGGTCGATGTCGTCGATGGTCATGCCGGCTCGGGCCAGCGCCTGGCGCGACGCCTCGACCGGGCCCATGCCCATGATCTCCGGGTTCAGGCCGGTGACGCCGGACGACACCACACGGGCGAGCGGCGTGATGCCGAGCTCCTTCGCCTTGGTGTCGCTCATGACCACCACGGCGGCGGCGCCGTCGTTGAGCGGGCAGGCGTTGCCGGCGGTGATCGAACCGTCGGGGCGGAACACCGGCTTCAGCTCGGCGAGCTTCTCGACGGTGGTGCCGGCACGGGGGCCGTCGTCCTTGGACACGACCGTGCCGTCGGGGAGGGTGTACGGGCTGATCTCGCGCTCGAAGAAGCCGTTCTCCTGGCTCTCGACGGCCCGCTGCTGCGAGCGGGCCCCCCACTCGTCCATCTCCTGGCGGGTGACGCCCTCGGACTGCACCACGTTCTCCGCGGTCTGGCCCATGGCGATGTAGATGTCGGGCAGCCCCTGGGGCGGGGTCCAGGTGTCCGCGCCGCCCTGGCTGCGCTCGGCCGTGCGGGCCTCGGCCTCGGCGAAGGCCTCGTGGTGCGGGCCGATGTCGGAGGCGCCGCTCATGTAGCGGGACACGGCCTCGACGCCGGCGGAGATGAACACGTCGCCCTCGCCCGCCTTGATGGCGTGGGCCGCCATGCGGATGGTCTGCAGCGAGGAGGAGCAGTAGCGGTTGACGGTGACGCCGGGGACGTCGTCGAGCCCGGCGAGGATGGCGGCGACCCGGGCCAGGTTGTAGCCGGCCTCGCCGGCCGGCTGGCCGCAGCCGAGCATGACGTCCTCGACCAGCGTGGGGTCGAGCGCCGGGACCTTCGAGAGCACGTCCTTCAGCACGAACGCCGTCAGGTCGTCGGGACGGGCGCCGGCGAGCGATCCCTTGTTGGCCCGTCCGATGGGCGTGCGGGACGTGGCGACGATCACTGCTTCAGGCATGGGTGCTCCTCAGGGCGGCGGTCGACCGGGAGGCCCGGTCGGCGGGACGGTCGACGACAGTACCGTCGGCACGGTGAGCGAGGTACCCGGCGGGACGGCGACGACGTGGTCGGTGGGCGACCTGTCGCAGGCGATCGGCGAGCGCGTGCGCGCCGCGTTCCCCGCCGAGGTGTGGGTCCGGGGCGAGATCCACGACCTGGTCCGTCCCCGGTCCGGGCACGTCTACTTCACCCTCCGGGACCCCGGCGCCGGCCCCGACGGGGGCGCCCAGCTGGCGGTGATGCTGTCGTCGACCAACAAGCAGCGCGTGAACCGGTTGCTGCTGCGCGGCGGCGGCGTGCGGATGACCGACGGGACCGAGGTCCGGATCCGGGGTCGGCTCGACTGGTACGAGCCCCGGGGCCAGCTCCAGCTGCGCATGACCTCGATCGACCCGGCGTTCACCCTCGGCCAGCTGGCCGCCGCCCGGGCCGAGCTGCTGGAGCGGCTCCGCGCCGAGGGCCTCGTCGGCGCCAACGCGCTCGTGCCGATGCCGGTCGCCCCGCTTCGGGTCGGGCTGGTGACCTCCGTCGGCAGCGCCGCCGAGGCCGATGTGCTCGACGAGCTGGACCGGAGCGGCTTCCGGTTCCGGGTCACGGTGGCCGACGTCCGGGTCCAGGGGCCCGAGGCCCCGGCGGCCGTGGCCGCAGCGGTCACCGGGCTCGCTCGCACCCGCGTCGACGTCGTCATCGTGGCCCGGGGCGGCGGCGCCGCCACCGACCTCGCCGCCTTCGACACCGAGCTGGTCGCCCGGGCCATCGCCGGCGCGTCCCGTCCGGTGATCACGGGCATCGGTCACGAGACCGACCGCTCCGTGGCCGACGAGGTCGCGCACGCCGCGGCGAAGACACCGACTGCGGCCGCGCAGCACGTGGTCGGCCTGGTCGCCCTCGCCCTCGACCGCGCCGAGCGGGCCTGGCACCGCATCGCCGTGCTCGGCCTGCACGCCCTCGACCGGGCCGACGCCCACCTGGACCGGGCGGGCGCCCGGGCCGGCGTCGCCGCCCGCTCGGCGACCCACCGCGAGAACGCCCGCATCGCCGACGCCGGCGCCCGGTTGCGCCGGTGCGCCGACGGCCTGCTCACCGCTGCCGCACGCGACCTCGACGGCCACGCGCGGCGCCTGCCGGCGGCCGCGGGTCGACAGCTCGAGCGGGCGGCGCAGCGGGTCGACGTGCTCGCCGCTCGCACCACGGCCCTCGACCCCCAGCGGGCCCTCGCGCGGGGATGGGCCATCGCCCGCCGGGCCGACGGGACCGTCGTGCGGTCGGTCGACGACGTGGCCGCCGGGTCGGTGCTGTCGGTGCAGGTCGCGGATGGCACCCTGCAGACCACCGTCGACC
>DASUEE010000206.1:0-4332 GCA_036275235.1 Acidimicrobiales bacterium
CCGCCGCTGACGTCGGTGTTCGTCGGAGGGGGGACGCCCACGCTCGTGCCGGCCGACGGCCTCGTCGAGGTGCTGGCCGGGCTGCCGCTGACGCCCGGCGCCGAGGTGACGGTGGAGGCGAACCCCGACACGGTGTCGGCCGCCTCCCTGCGCACCTACCGCGAAGGCGGCGTGACGCGCATGTCCTTCGGCGTGCAGTCGATGCAGCCCCACGTGCTGGCGGCGCTCGGCCGCACGCACGACCCGGCCAACGTGCGCCGGGCGGTGGCCTGGACCCGTGAGGCCGGCTTCGAGACGTTCAACCTCGACCTGATCATGGGGGCCGCCGGCGAGACGGCCGCGGACTGGGAGGCGACGCTCGACGCCGTCCTGGAGCTCGAGCCCCCGCACGTGTCGGCCTACGGGCTCACCGTCGAGCCGGGCACCCCGCTCGCCGCCGACCCCGACCGGCACCCCGACGACGACGACCAGGCAGACAAGTACCTGCTCGCCGAGCGCCGGCTCGGGCGGGCCGGACTGCGCTGGTACGAGGTGTCGAACTGGGCCCGGCCGGGCCACGAGTGCCGGCACAACCGGCTGTACTGGGACGCCGGCGACTACCTCGGATTCGGCTGCGCCGCGCACAGCCACCGGGGCGGCCGCCGCTGGTGGAACCTGCGCACGCCCGAGCGCTACCTCGATGCCGTCGAGTCCGGCGCATCGACCGAGGCGGCCGGCGAGTCGCTCGACCCCGCCCAGCAGACGCTCGAGGCGCTCCAGCTCGCGCTGCGCACCCGCGAGGGCGTGCCGGCCCGGGCGCTCGACCTCGACGATCCCGCGCTCGACGGTCTGATCGCGGTGGTCGGCGACCGCGCCGTGCTCACCCCGAGCGGCCGGCTCCTCGCCAACGAGGTCGCGGTCCGCCTCCGCCTCGACGGCGTCCCGGTGTCCGTCAGCCCCTGACCGTCCTGGCCCGGATCGTTCTGGTCAGGCGAAGGGCCGTTCCGCGTCCCGTTCTGCGGACCAGAACGGGAGGTCAGGGGACGGGTGGGAGCTCGAGGACGAGGCCGGGGTGGATGAGGTCGGGGTCGGTCGGATCGGCGAGGCGGGCCCGGTTGCGCTCGACCAGCGACCGCCAGAACGGGTCGACCTCGGCGTCGGTGGGCGGGCGACCCCTGGCGTCGAACAGCACCTCCTCGGCGATCGACCACAAGGACTCACCGGCCGCCACCGACCAGGTCGTCGGCGGGGTTGGAGCAGCCGGCTCGGCCAGGCGCGGCGGGTCGGCGAGGGGTCGCATGGTGGCGGTGCCGGACGACGGGGCGAGCACCGCGGTGGCCGCCCCGGGGAGGGGTGCCATGGTGGCGGTGCCCCGCGCCGGGGGCGCCGCGTCGCTGGGCGACAGCGTGGAGGCGGCGACCACGCCGACGCCGAGGCCCGTGCGCACCAGGCGGCTGACGGCGGGGGTGGCGAGGGCGTCGGCGAGCCGGTGGGCGCCACCAACCCGGAGGACGCGGGCGGCGACGTGGAGGGCCGAGACCGCCAGCACGTACCAGACGCCGAGCTCGGCGACGAGGCGGACGAGGGCCACGGCGGCGCCGACGGGCTCGCGGGCGTCGACCCAGTCGACCCAGCCGGCGGGCGAGGTCAGCGGCGGCGGCGCGAGGTCGCCCGTGGCGGCCAGGCGCAGGACGGTGCCGGCGGCGACCAGGCCGCCGAGCCAGCCGCCGGCCCGGACGGGGCGGATCACGTCGCCACCGTGCGCTCGCCCTCGGGGGTGCGCACCACGAGATCGGGGCAGTCGCCCTCGCCGGCGGCGATGCCGGCGCCGTCGGGCACGACCGTGCTCGCCCGGACCTCGAAGGGGTCGTCGAGGCTCCAGCGGGGGAAGACGAACACCTCCCCCGACGTGGGTCGCAGGAGGGCGGGGGTGGCGGTGCCGTCGCAGTCCCAGTCGCCGAGGGCGACGAGGTCGCCCTCCTCGCCGAGCGCGACCCGGATCGAGCCCACGGTGGCGACCCGGCCGTCGAGGTCGACCGCCTCGGGGCAGCCGTCGCCGTCGACGTCGGGGCCGGCGGGGGAGGGCACGTCGCAGGACGCCGGCCACGCCGGGGCAGCGGTCGTCGAGGGGGCGGGGTCGGCTTCCCGGTCGGCGTCGGCGATCTCGGGGTCCGGGTCGGGGTCGTCGCCGAGGGGACGGACCGCACGTGCCCCGGCCACGCCGCCGACGATGCCGAGGACGAGCACCGCCGCGAGGAACGCTGCCCAGCCCACGCCCGGGCGCCGTCCGGCCGCCACGGCAGCGGCTCGGGTGGGGAGGGCGATGGCGGGGCCGGCGCCAGCGCCCTCCGGGGGCAGTTCGGCCTCGATCCGAGCGCGGGCCGCGGGCTCGTCGTCGAGGCGATCCAGGTCGAGGACGGGGAGGGGCCCGGTGACGGACTCGGGGTTGGCGGCGAGGTCGGCCCAGTCGTCGGGGGCGTCGTCGAGGGACAGCCCGGCGAGCGCACGCAGCCCGTCGTAGGGACCGGTGTCGCCGCTGAGGCCGGGCCCGTCGTTGTCGTCGTCCCGGTCGAGCTCGCCGCCGGCGCTGGCGAGCCAGCTGAGGTCGTCGGCGGTCCACCCGAGGTCGGCCGTGGGGTCGATGTCGGCGGGGATCTCGGCGAAGGCCGGCCGCTCGTCGGGCTGGGCCGGGGCGCCCGGCACGGGGAGGGAGCAGCCGGGCACGGCGGCGTGGACGGCCTTGGCCAGCTGCCGGGCGGTGGGCCGCTGGCCCCGCTGCTCGCGGGTGGCCTGGGCCGCGAGGGCTTCGAGGTCGCGCCGGGCCTGGCGCTGCTCGGCGCGCCGGCGGACGCCGCCGGGCGGACGGGCCCAGGGGAGGTCGGCGCCTCCCTCGAGCAGGCGGGACAGCAGCCGGCCGAGCGCAGCGACGTCGTCGGCTGCACCATCGGGCGTGTGGTCGGCGGCGCGGCCGAACCCGCACAGGCGGGGTCGGCCCCGGTCGTCGAGCAGCACGTGGCTGGCGTCGAGGTCACCGTGGACCACGCCGAGGCGGTGCAGCGCCTGCACCACGTCGGCCACCGCGCACACGATGCCGGCGACCTGGTCGGTGGGGTACGGGCCGAGGCGGGCGAGCGCCGTGCCGGCGTGGCGCAGGGTGAGGGAGCGCTCGCCGACCGAGACCAGCTCCACCACGCCGGGGTGGCGGCAGCGGGCGAGGGCGCGCGCCTCCTGGGTGAGGCGGGCCACGTCGCCGTCGCTGCGAGCCTCCTTCACGACGACGAGGGCGCCGTCGACCTCCTCGGTGCGGACCGCGACGACCATCGACGTCATGCTACCGGAAGGGCATGAGATGCATCAACGTTCCATCGCTATCCGGCGACCGGCCGGCGGACCTCCCCGGCCACCCTCGCATCGATGGTCACGGTGTCACGGGATGGTTCGCCGAAGACCTGGACGAAGAGGTGGCGCACGGTCACGGCGACGGTGACCACGACCTCGTCGCCGTCGGGCCGGGCGTCGACCAGCTCGAGGTCCTCGATGCCCGCAGCCTCGACCGCCTGGCGGGCCAGCGCGCGGACCCGGTCCGGTTCGTAGACGATCTCGCCCTCCTCCCGCGCGATCGCCAGGTCGAAGCCGGCGCCGGCAGCGTCGTTCGCCGCGTCGAACGCGACGTTGTACGCCTGGCGCTGGCGCAGGTAGACGATCGCCGAGTCGACGGCGATCGCGCCCAGCAGCAGGACGATGAGCACGGCGGCGGGCATCAGCATCAGGACCGAGCCACGACCGCCACGACCGGTCACTCGATGCACGTCGCCGCCCCGTCGACGCCCGATCGCGTCGGGTCGATCAGCTCGGCGTGCGTGGCGCGGACCTCGAACGGCTCGCCGAAGCCGCCGAGGAACGGCAGCCGGATGGCGGGGACCGAGGTCTCGACCGTGACCCGGATGCGCTCGCAGCGGACGAAGGTGGCGTCGGGTGGGTCGACCACCACCTCCACCGGCGACCGCTTGCCGTGATCAGCCATCGTCGCCTCGGCCACGGTGCTCGCGCCCTCGCGCACGGCGTCGGGGGAGACCCCCAGGCCGGCGGACTCCACCACCCAGCGCGTGGCCTCCCGAGCCGCGGCGTCGGCGGCGAAGCGGGTGTCGACCACGCCCCAGATGTTGACGAGCAGCAGCGCGCCGCCGACGAAGATGAGCAGACCGAACGGGAGCACCTCCATGCCGCCCGCCTGGCCGCGCTCACCTCGCCGGACCGCGCTCGTCACGTGCGGGCCTCCTGGAAGACCTCGAGGCGGGCGCGCATCGTGCGCCGGAACTCCGTGGGGCTGTAGCCGGACCACCGCACCGGGAG
>DASUEE010000207.1:0-7032 GCA_036275235.1 Acidimicrobiales bacterium
GTCCGCCGCTCCCCACGGTTCTCCTACACCGAGACGGCACGGATCCGGGGCCTCCTCGGGGTGCACGAGGCGGTGGGAGCGGGCAGGTCGTCCACACGCGAGGACGTCACGGTGGTCCCCCTCCGCGACGGCGGGGAGATCGTCCTGCGACCGCTCGGGACGGACGACGAGCAGGCCATGGTGCGCCTCCACCGGCGATGCAGCCGGGAGACGTTGCGGCGCCGGTACCTGTCATCGATGGCGGCGCCCTCGCCGGCGCTGCTGCGCCTGCTCGTCGACGGAGGGTCGTGCACGGCGTTCGCGGCCACGGCCGGGACCGAGCTGCTCGGGATGGCCCACCTCAGCCACACGCAGGACGGCATCGCCGAGGTGGCCGTGCTCGTCGAGGACGCGCACCAGCGGCGTGGCATCGGGGCGTCGTTGCTCGCGGCGTGCGCCGAGGAGGCCGTCGCTCGCAGGATCCGCTCGCTCACCGCGATCTGCCTTCCGGACAACGACGCCTTCCCTGCGCTCATCGCCGGGTGCGGCTACCGCGCGACCCAGCACCTCGACGACGGCCTGCGCGTGCTGACGTTCCCCCTTCCCCGCCCGCAGGAGGCGGTGGTCGTCGATGACGGCGCACGCCGTTTCGCCCGGGAGGCCCGAGACCACCGCCTCTGGTGGACCCGGTAGCGCAGGCCGGCCGAGCGCGCCTGGGGTCGCCAGGACCAGCGGTGCCCACCAACGAGGGCCATTCATCTCCGGCCGCACATCAGTCATAATGTATGTGCATGGACGTTGATGTAGAAGTGGACACGGCCCCGGGGGCGCTGCTGAAGGCCCTCGCCGAGCCGAACCGTTGGCGCATCGTCGAGCTCCTCTCCTGCGAGGAGCTGTGCGTGTGCCACCTGGCCGAGGATCTCGACCTCGCCCAGCCCCTCGTGTCGCACCACCTCAAGGTGCTCCGAGAGGCAGGGTTGGTGGAGAGCGAGAAGCACCGGCAGTGGACCTACTACCGGCTCCGACGCGAGGTCCTCGACCAGCTCGCCAGCCGTCTGTCCGGCATCACCGGCTGCTGCCCGGCTCCCGGTGAGCGGATGAGGCCTTGCGGATGACGGTGATCGCAGGGGCTCGCCCCGAGGAGGCGCCGGTCATCGAGAAGCTCTCGACCCTCGATCGGTTCCTGCCCGTGTGGATCGGGGTGGCGATGGCGCTCGGCATCGGGCTCGGCCGGCTCTTCCCCGGCCTGGACGAGACGCTGGACCGGGTGAAGGTCGACACCGTCTCGCTGCCGATCGCCGTCGGCCTGCTGCTGATGATGTACCCGGTGCTCGCCAAGGTCCGGTACTCCCGGCTGGGCGAGGTGACCGCCGACCGGCGCATGCTCGGCCTCTCGCTCGCGCTGAACTGGGTCATCGGCCCGGCGTTGATGTTCAGCCTCGCCTGGCTGCTGTTGCCCGACCTTCCCGAGTACCGGACCGGGCTCATCATCGTGGGCCTCGCCCGCTGCATCGCCATGGTCCTCATCTGGAACGACCTGGCGTGCGGGAACCGGGAGGCGGCCACGTTCCTGGTGGCGGTGAACTCGGTGTTCCAGATCCTCGCCTACTCGCTGCTCGGGTGGTTCTACCTGGAGCTCCTCCCGCAGTGGATCGGCCTCGAGCAGGAGCGTCTCGATGTGTCGATCTGGGAGATCGCCAAGTCGGTCCTCATCTTCCTCGGCGTGCCGTTGGTGGCGGGCTACCTCACCCGGCGCATCGGGGAGGCTCGCAAGGGCGCCGAGTGGTATGAGCAGACGTTCCTGCCCCGCATCGGCCCGGTCGCCCTCTACGGCCTGCTGTTCACGATCGTCGTGCTCTTCGCCCTGCAGGGCGAGGCCATCACCTCCGAGCCACTCGACGTCGCCCGCATCGCCCTGCCGCTGCTCGCGTACTTCGCGCTGATGTGGGGCTCGTCGTTCGCCCTCGGCCTGCGCATGGGCCTGCCCTACGACCGCAACGCCACCGTGGCGTTCACCGCCGCCGGCAACAACTTCGAGCTCGCCATCGCCGTGGCCATCGGCGTCTTCGGCGTCACGTCCGGGCAAGCCCTCGCCGGGGTCGTCGGCCCGCTCATCGAGGTGCCCGTCCTCGTCGGCCTCGCCTACGTCGCGCTCTGGGCGCGGCGCCGCTTCTACCCGGAGACCGTCGCATGAGCCCCGACCACCACCGCGACGTCCTGAGCCGCGCCGCCGTCCGCCTCGCCGGGCGATTCGACGGCGTGTTCGGCATCGAGACGGTCGAGCGGCTGCTCCACGAGTCCTACGACCTCCTCGCCGCCACCTCCAAGGTGGACACCTACCTGCCGCTGCTCGCCGAGCGCTTCGGCGCCGACCGCCTCCGATCCCTCGCCAAGACCCAAGGAACCACCATGACCGACACGCCCGAGATCCTCGTCGTGTGCACCCACAACGCCGGCCGCTCGGTCGCCGCTCGCGTCCTCCTCGACCACCACGGGCAGGGTCGGGTGACGGTCCGGTCTGCCGGCTCCGCCCCGGGCGACGACATCAACCCCGCGGTGGCCGAGATCCTCACGGAGCGCGGGCTCGACGTGAGCAAGGAGTTCCCGAAGCCGCTGACCGACGAGGCCGCCCGCAGCGCCGACGTGATCATCACCATGGGCTGCGGTGACGCCTGCCCGATCTTCCCCGGTACGCGCTACCTCGACTGGGACCTCACCGATCCTGCCGGCAAGCCCGTCGAGGAGGTCCGTCCCATCGTCGATGACATCGAGCGACGGGCGCGAGCGCTGCTCGCCCAGCTGCTCGGCGACGAGGTCGGCGCAGCCCACGGCGACGGCTGACCCGAGCACACCCGCCGCGTAGCGTTCACCGACCTGGTGCCTTCCCGTCGAACGGTGGTCACGGTTCCCTCACCAGGCCTCCCTACGGTCCCGCCGACCGTTCCCCCTGGCTGTGGAGGCCGCACCGATGCACCACGACGACACCCCGTCGAACCCCACGACCACCCGCCCGTTCGAGGAGATCGTCGCTGCCAGGCTGTCCCGTCGTTCCCTGCTGGTGGGCGGTGTGGCCGCCGCCGCGCTGACCCTCGTGCCCGGCGGGTCGGTGGCGGGCGCAGCCAGGCCAGCGAACGGAGCGCCTGGGCAGGCGGCGAAGCGGAGCATCGGATTCACCTCGATCCCGCTCGACGGCGGCCCGATGCCCACCGTGGCCCCGGAGTACCGGATGCAGACCCTCATCCCCTGGCGGGAGAAGCTCGACGGCAGCGGCGAGTCCTTCGCCCACGGGACCTTCACCTGGCAGGAGCAGGAGCGCAGCGTCGGCATCGGCCACGACGGCATGTGGTACTTCGGCGACGACCGCCGTGGGGTCCTGTGCCTGAACAACGAGTTCGGGGACAACACCACTGTCATCGGCAAGGCGCAGCCCGAGTCGGCCGACGACGTCCGCCTGTCGCAGGCGGCGCACGGCGTGACCGTCGTGGAGGTCGAGCGCACGAGCACCGGCTGGCGGATGGTCGGGAGCCCGAAGAACCGGCGCATCCACGGCAACAGCCCGGTGGCCTTCTCCGGGCCGGCGGCCGGCAGCGCGCTGCTCGAGAACGGTGCCGAGAACCCGTTCCTGGGGACGCTCAACAACTGCGCCAACGGGCACACGCCGTGGGGCACCTACCTGACCTGCGAGGAGAACTTCAACGGCTACTTCGGCGCGCGGGGCTCGTGGACCCGGACGCCCGAGCAGGCTCGCTACGGCCTCTCCGCCGGCGGCTTCGGCTACGGCTGGCACCTCTTCGACGATCGCTTCGACCTGTCGAACCCGGCGTACGCCAACGAGGTGAACCGCTTCGGGTGGGTGGTGGAGGTCGACCCGAACCGGCCCCAGGACGCCCCGGTGAAGCGCACGGCGCTCGGTCGCGTCAAGCACGAGGGCGCCACCGTCGTCGAGGGCCGCGGCGGCCGGGCCGTCGTCTACATGGGCGACGACGAGCGCTTCGACTACATCTACAAGTTCGTCTCCCGCTCGGGCTGGCGGTCGATGCGCGCTCGGGGCGTCCACCCGCTCGACGAGGGCACGCTGTACGTCGCCCGCTTCGACGAGGACGGCACCGGCGAGTGGCTCGAGCTCAGCCCGGCCAACCCGGCCCTGGCCGGGAAGGCGCTGGACTGGATCCTCGTGCACACCCGGCTCGCCGCGGACCTCGTGGGCGCCACGCCGATGGACCGCCCCGAGTGGGTCGCGGTCGGCGACGGCGAGGAGGTGTTCTGCACGCTCACGAACAACACCGATCGGGGGAAGGTCGGCAAGCCCGGCGCCGACGCCGCGAACCCGCTGGCCCCGAACCCGGACGGCCACATCATCCGCTGGGTCGACGCCGACCACCACGTCGGGACCACCTTCGAGTGGGACATCTTCGCCATCGCACGCGACGTCGAGGACGAGGACGGGCAGATGTTCGGCTCGCCAGACGGCATCTGGGCCGACCCCGATGGGCGGGTGTTCGTGCAGACGGACGGCGGTCAGCCCCAGGGCGCGAACGATCAGATGCTCGTCGCCGACCCCGTCACGGCCGAGTTCAGGCGCCTCTTCACCGGCGTCGTCGGCGGCGAGGTGACGGGGATCGCGGTCACACCGGACCGGCGGACCATGTTCGTGAACGTCCAGCACCCCGGCAACGGGGACCCGACGCTCACCAACTTCCCCGACGACTTCACCGGCGCCGACGGTCCCGTCCCGAGGGACGCAACGGTCGTGCTCAGCCGGGTCGACGGAGGTGTCGTCGGCTCCTGAGCCCAGTCCATCCGGGACCGTCGACCCGTACCCCCTGCGGGCCGGCGGTCCTGGAGAGGTCTACCCCTGCTGGAGCTCGAGGCGGGCGAGCCAGAGGCCGGGGGCCTCGATCTCGGCCGGCGTCGGCAGGTTCGCCTCGTCGGCCCACAGCGGGTCGAGCGCGTCGAAGCCAGCCCGCTCCACCACGCCGTCGACGAACGCGGCGCCGGTGTCGTAGGTGGGTTGGCCGAGCTCGAGGCCGAAGAGGCGGGCGACGAAGCGATCGGACTCGTCGGCCTCCACGCGACGGCGGCGGGCGGCCTCGGTGATCATCCCGTAGCTGGACAGCAACCCGCCGCCGATGGCGTCCATGACGTGGTCGACGTAGCCGACGACCATGGCCACGAGCGCCTCCAAGCGGGGGAGGAGGGCGCGCTGGGCGTCGGTCTGGATCGCGCCCATGATCGCCTCGGGGTCGCCGAGGACGCCCTGCAGCTGCTCGAGCGACGCCGTGGGGTCGCCACCCACGTCGAGCGCGCCGAGCTTGTCGGCCAGCCCGCTGGCGTCGGGGCGGAAGCCGGCGGCGTAGTCGCGCAGCATCCGCTCGAGCGCGCCGCGCACGTGCGGCACGCCGAGCACGGCGTGGTGGGCGACCTCGTGCAGGCACACCCACAGCAGCAGGTCCTTGCGGTCGATCGACCAGTCGTCGGCGAACGCGGTGACGTTGGGCAGCACGAGCAGGAGCTCGTCGGAGGGCTGGCGGGGGACGGGCAGGTCGTACTGGCCGAAGCTGCGCTGCGCGAGGTGGCCGATCATCCCGCCGGCGGTCACGCCCAGCATCATCGGAGCCATCGTCCCCATGAGCTGGCCGAGCATGGCGAGCATCGGGTCGCCGCCGGCCTCCTCGGGGTCGGGTGCCGGGGCCGTGCCGAGCGACGACGCCAGCGACTCGAACAGGGGCTTGTAGGCGTCCAGGCTGCGCTGCACCCACTGCGCCCGGGTGACCGGGACCACCTGGACGCTGCGACCGGTGACCGACGTGGCGAGGCCGGTCTTCTGGGCGACGTGCAGGTCGGCGACCCGCCCGAGCTGCTCGACGTCCATGCGCTCGATGGGGTCGATGTTCGGCTCGGACTCGCCTCCGGAGGCGACCTGCATCGCCATCTGGCGGGCGGCGTCCCACTGGAGGCCCGTGCCGCCGGCCCCGAGGAGCCGGCCGAGGTCGCCCAGGAACGGCAGACCCCCGAAGGCGTCGTCGCCACCCATTGGACCGGAGCCGCTCATCGGTTGCATCGTAGGGCGATGTCCCGGATCGCGGTCACCGGCGCAGCAGGGCCGGTGGGTCGCCGGGTCTGCGCCCTCCTCCTCGCCGATCCCGACGTCGACCGCGTCGTGGCGATCGACCGCCAGCGGGTCCACCTCCCCCCGGGCACCGACCGCTCCCGGCTCGAGACCCGGCGCGTGCACCTCAAGGACGCCGACCTCGACGTGCTCCTCGCCGGCGCCGACACCGTCCTGCACCTCGCCGGCTCCGACCCGCTGGAGGGCACACCCGTCGACCACGACCTCACCACGACCTCGCGGGTCCTCGCGGCCGCCGACCGCTGCGGGGTGGGGCAGGTCGTCGTGCGCACCTCGGCCACCGTCTACGGGGCGTGGGCGGACAACCCACTGCCCATCACCGAGGGCGCGCCGCTGCGCCCGAACGACGAGACGCCGTGGGTGCAGGTGCGGGCCAGCATCGAGGCCCGGGTGCAGGAGTTCGCCGACACCCACCCCGACGTCGCCGTCGCCGTGCTGCGGCCGTGCGTCACCGTGTCCGAGGACGGCCCCGACGAGCTCGGACGCGTGCTCGCCGCGGCCCGCGTGGTCGCGCCGGCCGACGACGCCCCGCCGGCGCAGTTCGTCCACGTCGACGACGTCGCCTCCGCCGTCGACGTCGTGCGGCGGGCCCGAGCCCGGGGCGCGTTCAACGTCGCCCCCGACGGCGGTGTGGAGGCGCCGCGCATCGGCGCCCTCGTCGGTGGCGCGCCCCGGCTGTCGCTGCCGCCGTGGCTCGCCCGCCGCCTCACCGACCTGGGTTGGCGCTACGGGGTGGCGCCGACGCCGCCCGGCTTCCTGCCGTTCGTGACCGAGCCGTGGGTCGTCGCCAGCGACCGCCTCCGGGAGCTCGGGTGGGAGCCGTCGCTCTCGGGCGACGAGGCGTTCGTCGCCGGCCACGCCGCCGCGCCGTGGGCCCAGATCTCGCCGAAGCGCCGCCAGGAGCTCGCCCTCGGCGTCGCCGC
>DASUEE010000208.1:0-2499 GCA_036275235.1 Acidimicrobiales bacterium
CGGGTCGCACCGTTGGTGCCGCCGTTGAGCCGGTGGACGTCCTCGCCCATCACGACCACCCGGTCGTCGGTCTCCATGCGCCGGCCCATCACGGCGGCGACCGCCTCGATGAACTTCTGGTCGGCGACGTCGACGGCGTGCCCGGCCGGCGCGACCATCGGCGCACCCTCGAACTCCCTCAGGTCACCCCGCACGCCCACGTCGACGAAGGCCGGGTCGGGCCACTCCGCCGCCCGGATCCGGCGCGTCCCGGGCTTCCCACCCGGGTCCGGCTCGAGCAGGACGTCGCCGATCTCGGTCATCACCTGCTTCGCGGCGGCGACTGCGGTCCGGGTGTCGTCCTCGGTCATCAGCCCACGCCGCACGAGGTGCGCCGCGGTCTGTGCGAGCGGGTCGCGAGCCCGCCACTCGCGCTCCTCCTCCTTGGAGCGGTAGCCGAAGGCGCTGCCCGGGAAGCCCCCGTTCTGGTGGAAGAACCGGTAGGTGTCCGCCTCCACGAGCGTCGGGCCGTGGCCGGCCCGCATGTGCGCCACCGCCTCCGACATGGCGAGGTGCACCGCCAGTGGGTCCATCCCGTCGACCCGCCACGACGGGATGGCGAAGCCCGGTCCCCGGCCCGAGAGGCGCGGCTCCCCCGTCGCCTCCTCGACCGAGGTCGACACGGCGTAGCGGTTGTTCTCGACGAAGAAGCACACCGGCAGCCTCCACGCGGCCGCGAGGTTGAGCGTCTCGAGCGTGGAGCCGATGTTCATCGCCCCGTCGCCGAAGTAGGTGACCGACACCGCGTCGGTCCCGGCGTGCCGGTGCGACCACGCGAACCCGGCGGCCTGCGGCACCCCGCCCCCGACGATCGCGTTCGTGCCCATCGCGCCGGCGGCCTTCCACTGCAGGTGCATCGAACCACCGCGGCCGTGGCTCCAGCCACGGTCGAGGCCGCAGATCTCGGCGAGCGTGCGCAGCAGCACCTCGCGCAGCTCGTCGCCGGGAGGCGCCAACGGGTCCAAGCCCTTCGGCTCCACGTGGTGGAGCACCTTGGCGAGGAACTGGTGGTGCCCGCGGTGCGAGCCGTTGACCGTGTCCTCACTCGTGAGCGCCAGCACGGAGCCGACCGCGCCGCCCTCCTGTCCGATGCTCGAGTGCGCCGGACCGTGGATCAGCCCCGCGCCTGCCAGGTCGAGGACGTACTCCTCGAAGCTGCGGATCCACACCAGCTGGGCGTAGATCGTGCGCAGCAGGTCGGGGTCCGCGGCGTCCCAGTCGTCGGCGCCCACCTCGACCTGCACCCAGGGGACGGCCGGCTCCAGCGGTCGGTGCTCCGCCATGTGGTCGCCTCCACTCGTCCCGTCACCCGGTCGGGATCCAATGTGGCACAAGATTGGATCCAATAACCAGACTTCAGGCGTAACTCTGGACGCCCCACGGCGCGTGGGGCAGTATTTGGATCCAAGATTCCCCTCGTCACGAGGAGCGGGCATGGGCCTTCCCGGGCTGCGGAGGCTGGACCACGTCGGGTTCACCGTGCCGGACCTCGACGCGGCGCACGCCTTCCTGGTCGACGTCCTGGGCTGCGAGTACCTCTACTCGCTGGGACCGTTCCGCAGCGACGACGACTGGATGGCGCGCCACCTCGACGTCCACCCCCGGGCGGAGGTGGTGGAGAACCGCTTCTTCCGGTGCGGCGAGCAGGCGGTGTTCGAGGTCTTCCACTACACCGCGCCGGACCAGCGCCACGACCTCCCCCGCAACAGCGACGTCGGCGGGCACCACGTGGCGCTGTACGTCGACGACCTCGATCTCGCGATCGCCCACCTCCGCGACCACGGGGTGCGGGTGCTCGACGGGCCCACCGCGAGCCGGGGACCCGCGCAGGGCAACCGGTGGATCTACTTCAAGGCCCCCTGGGGGATGCAGTTCGAGCTCGTCTCCTACCCCGGAGGCAAGGCCTTCGACCGTGAGCGCCACGACGCCGCCGGGACGGACGCGGGGGCCGGCACGTGACGGGCGCCGTGCTCCCGGCCGTCGAGGGTGGCGTGGCGAGCTCGCGCATCGCCGCGCACCTGCGGGACGCGATCCTGCGCGGCGAGCTGCGGCCCGGGGACCGGATCCGTCAGGAGGAGGTCGCCGAGCAGCTCGGGGCGAGCCGGGTCCCGGTGCGCGAGGCGCTGCGGATCCTCGAGGCGGAGGGGCTGACCGAGCTCGAGGCCAACAAGGGCGCCCGGGTGCCCCGGCTCGACGCCGCCGAGCTCGACGTGCTCTACAAGATGCGCGAGCGGCTGGAGCCGCTGGCCCTCGCCGAGAGCATCCCGCACCTGTCGTCGGCGGAGGTGCGGGCGCTCGCCGCGATCCACGAGCGCATCGCCGCGGACGCCGACCTGCGCGATTTCATGGTGCTGGACCGCGAGTTCCACCTCGGGTCCTACGCGGGCTGCCAGAGCGAGCAGCTGGCCGGCACGGCGACCCGGTTGTGGAACTCCACCCAGGCCTACCGCCGGGCCTTCA
>DASUEE010000209.1:0-4060 GCA_036275235.1 Acidimicrobiales bacterium
CCATGCGCCTGGCCGACGAGCTGTGGCACCGCACGCCCGACGGAGGCACCGCCGACGTCGCCGACGTGGACGCCGCGCTCGAGGCCGTGCTGGCCGAGGCGTCCGCCGGGTTCGCCGACCTCTGGGGGACCTTCGACCACCACGAGCGCTGGACCCTCGGCCTCATCGTCGACGGCCGGTCGCTGTTCGGGCCCGAGGCCGAGGCCATCGGCTTGGGGGAGGGGACGGTGCGCGCCGCGGTGGACCGCCTGCGGCGCAAGCGGGTGCTGCGGGAGGCCGACGGCTACGGGCGGGCGGCCCTGCACATCATCGACCCGCTGCTCGCCCTCTGGCTGCACCGCACGGCGTCGGCCGGCGGCTGACCGCGGCGGGTCGCTGGGTCACGCCCCCCGACCAGCGGTCGGTCACGGCTTCGCGGGGATGGTTCCTCTCCCGTGGGTGTGGCTGACGCGTTGTCGATCGCGGCTGCGTCCCCGGTGGCGCGGTCACGCGCTCAACGAGCGCAGCACGAGGGCGGCGGTCGAGAGGGCGAGCGGGAACATCGGGTTGGCGATGCCCTTGGTGTCGCCGACGCGCACATGGGCGATGATCGCTCCGATGAAATAGGCCACCGCCCCGATCGCGGCGGCGATCCCGAGCGGAGCGAGCCACAGTCCGATGACGAGGCCGGCGGCGGCGGCGAGCTCGAGGCCGGCGAGCACCCAGAAGCGCTCGAGCGGGACGCCGATCACGCCGTGGATGGAGTCGACGATCTGGGGTTGGCGTCGCAGCTTCATGGCGGCCGAAAGGGTGAGGATCAGGGCCAGGATGACGCTGACGATCACGGTGGCGATGAACATGGCGATGTCCTTCGAAGGAGCGTGGCCAGGAGCTTGAGGAACCGAGCCGGGGGGAGCTTCTTCAAGACGGGGTAGGCGGTCGATGTCATGCCATGGGTGCCTTCGGCCGTCTCGGGTGCACCGTTCCACTTCGCCAGACCGGAGTGGAGGACGAACGCGCCGGTGGTGATGCGTCCGGCCACGTGGTCGAGGCTGGGTCTCGATGAGGTGGGCGTCGCTCGGAGGTGGTCGGCCATGCCGCCGATGCTACCCGGATCGACCTTGCCACAGAAGATCGCCCGCTATATGGTCGTGTCCAATCAGTCTCGATGAGGGATGAAGCATGAAGCTGCAATCCGGCGACACCGCCCCTGATTTCACCCTGCCCGACCAGTCCGGCCGTCCCGTCACGTTGTCGGGGCTGCTCGCGGATGGGCCGGTGGTCGTCTTCTTCTACCCGCGGGCGATGACCCCGGGTTGCACCGCGGAGAGCTGCCACTTCCGTGATCTCCGAAGCGAGTTCGAGGCGCTCGGCGCACGAGCCGTCGGCATCAGCGCCGACAGCGTCGGCCGCCAGTCCACCTTCGACGAGCGGAACTCCCTCGGCCTGCTGCTGCTGTCCGACGTCGATCGTGCGGTCGCCGCGCAGTTCGGCGTGAAGCGCCCGGGGCCGCTGTTCAACCGGCGAGCGACGTTCGTGATCGACACCGATCGGCGGGTCCTCGCCGCGTTCAGCTCCGAGCTGAACATGCAGACCCACGCCGACCGTGCGTTCCAGGTGCTCACCGAGCACGCTGCCAACACCTGAGAGCGACCGGCGCCGCCGCCGGTGGGCGGTGATGGTCGCCTTCGATCACCCGGCCGGGGGGTCAGGCGTCGACGGTGCCCTCGATGGCGTCGGCGATCCTGTGGACCTCGGCGATGAGCTGGACGGCGTCGGAGACGGCGACGCCGTAGCGCTGGGAGACCTCGGCCGGGATGGTCGCCGCTCGCTTCCGCATGGCCCGGCCGGAGGGCGTGGGGGTGACCAGCACCCGGCGCTCGTCGTCGGGATCGCGCTCGCGGGTCACGACCCCCTGGTCCTGGAGGCGCTTCAGCAGCGGGGTCAGCGTGCCGCTGTCGAGGTGGAGGCGCTCACCGATGGCGCCGACGCTCATGGGCTCGTCGGCCTCCCACAGCACCAGCAGCACCAGGTACTGCGGGTAGGTGATGCCGAGCTCCCCGAGCACCGGCCCGTAGGCGCGCACCGCTGCTCGGCTCGCCCGGTAGAGGGCGAAGCACAGCTGGTTGCCGAGCTCGAGCTGGGGGAGGTGGTCCGCCATGGGCTGATGCTACCGCCTCCCCTGTTGCCAGATAAGATTGTGCACAATATAGTTGGTCACCATCCAACTGACCCGAACAGAGGAACCATCATGCAGGCGATCTACACAGCGACGGCGACGGCCAGCGGCGACGGCCGGAACGGGCGCACCGAGAGCGAGGACGGCCTGCTCGCCGTCGATGTGCGCATCCCGAAGGAGATGGGCGGGCCGGGCGGCGCCACCAACCCCGAGCAGCTGTTCGCCGCCGGCTACGCCGCCTGCTTCCACTCGGCGCTGAAGATGGTGGCCAAGGGCGAGGGCGTCGACATCGACGGCTCCGAGGTGTCGGCCAGCGTCTCGATCGGCACCCTGGAATCGGGCGGCTTCGGGCTCGCCGTCGCCCTCGACGTCCACGCGCCGAACCTCACCGAGGACGGAGCCCGGGACGTCGTCGAGAAGGCGCACCAGGTCTGCCCGTACTCCAACGCCACCCGAGGCAACGTCGAGGTCACCCTGTCCGTGGTCTGACCTCGGCTGCCGATCCGAGTACGACACGCGCTGGGTCGGAAGGGGCACGAGGCGGCCTTCGACATCGAGATCTGGCGGCGCCTCAGGCGGGGACTTGAAACGAGATCATCAACGCCTCGCCGTCGGCGACGGGGACGCCGCCGGCGAGCACCTCGATCCGTGCCCAGAGCTTGCGCCCCTCGTGACGATCGAGCCACGCCTCGAGCCGCAACGGCACCCCGAGCGGGGTGGCGGCACGCAGGTTGACCGTGAGCGAGGCCGTGAACGCCGGGACGCCGAGGACCATGAGCAGCCCGCGGACCAGGTCGTCGCAGAGCCCGGCGACCACGCCGCCATGCGCCAGGCCCGAGGGGCCTCCCTTCGAGCTAGGTGAGGGTGACCTCGGCGATGGCCCGGTCTCCCTCGCGCCACATGCGCGCGCCCATGCCGGCGGGGTGCTCGTCACCGGAGAACACGCAGTAGTCCGGTCCGGAGATGTCGCCGCCGTCGGCCACGGGGTCGAACGAGATGCGGCTCAGGTCGATCTCGACCGGCGCACGCGCCGGTGCGCTCGCAACGCCGGTCGCCATCTGCTCGACCTGGCCGGCGACGGCATCGAGGGTGGCTGGGTCGGCTGCATGCTCGACCATCGCCACGGCCAGGCGCCGGACGGCACGGGCGGCGCGTCGGCGCGCCGCGCGGAGCGCGGGATCCACCGGCGGGTCGGCGGTGAGGCCGTCGCCGTGGGTTGTGGGGCTCGACATCCCGTCAGCCTGCCGCCGTCGCCGGAGGTACTCCGCATCGCGGCGTTGGAGGGTGGAGGTACCACCCGCGGCGCCGCCCGCGACGTCACGCCGGCGGGGTGATGCGGGTGCCGTCGGGGCGTAGGTACGTGACCGTGCCGTCGGGCGCGAGCACGTTCCGGTAGCCGGTCTCCTTGAGGCGGTTGTGGTGCCCGCAGGCCGGTTGGCTGTTGCTCGGCGCGGTGGGGCCGTGGCGGTGCCAGGCGTCGTGGTGGTCGACCTGGCCCGGTGGCGACAGGCAGCTCGCCCAGAAGCAGCGGGTGCCGCTGCGGTTGCGGATGGCGTCCTGGAGGAGCGCCGCGTGCCGGCTGGCGCCGGTGAAGCACCGTCGTCGGCGGCCGAGATCGATGACCGTGCCCTGCGAGTCGAGCACGACCCGCCGCACGTGGCCGACGACCAGGGCGGCCACGGCGTCCGACGGGTGGAGGACGGCCCCCTCGGTCGTCCGGCAGACCCGCTGACCGTTGAGCACGCGCGCGGGGTCGTGGCGCACGTCCTCGCCGGCCGTGCTGGCGAGCTCGGTGGCGAGGGTCTGCTCGTCGATCACGACGTTGACGACGGGCTCGGGAGGCTGGCCGTCCGCTGGCGCGGAGGCGGCGGCGCGGAAGACGGCGAGAAGCGCGTCGGCCCG
>DASUEE010000210.1:0-9843 GCA_036275235.1 Acidimicrobiales bacterium
GCCTGCCCCGCCTGATCCGCGGGGTTCTTGTCGGAGGGTCCAGGGCACCATGGGCGACGTGGATGTGCCCACCCCCGCAGCCGGTCGATACGCTGGTCGCTTCCGTGTCCGTCCTGCCCCACCCCGGGGCTCCGGCTCCGCCGGATCCGAAGGAAGGAATGCCAGCGCATGCGCGCCTATGAGCTGATGGTCATCATCGACGGCGACCTCGACGAGGAAGCCGCTCGAGGCCAGGTCACCACGATCGAGGGCCGGCTGAACGAAGCGGGGATGGTCGCATCCACCGACTTCTGGGGCCGGCGCCAGTTCGCGTACGAGATCGACCACAAGACCGAAGGGTCCTACGTGGTCTACGAGGTCCTCGCCGAGCCGGGTGCGCTCGACGGCGTGGAGCGGTCCCTGCGCCTCGCGGACGAGATCGTCCGCCACAAGCTGCTCCGCCTGCCAGACCACGAGGCGGAGCGTCGGGGCCTCATCGGCTCCGGCACCGCCTGATCCGGAGGAGATCGGAATGGCAAACGGAAACACCATCACCATCATCGGGAACGTCACGCGCGATCCCGAGCTGCGCTACCTGACGAGCGGCACCGCCCTCGCCCAGCTGGGCGTGGCCGTGAACCGCCGCTACCAGCAGAACGGCGAGTGGCAGGAGGACACCTCCTTCTTCGACGTCGTCTGCTGGCGGGAGCTGGCCGACAACGTCTCGGAGAGCATCTCCAAGGGCGACCGCATCATCGTGACCGGCCGCCTCGAGCAGCGGTCCTGGGAGACCCAGGACGGCGACAAGCGCTCGAAGGTCGAGATCGTCGCCGACGAGGTCGGCCCCTCCCTGCGCTGGGCCACCGCCAAGGTCGAGAAGATCCGCCGCGACGGCCCCAGCGGCGGTGGCGGCGGCGGAGGCTACGAGCCGCCCCGCAACGAACCCGCCAGCTACGACGACGCCGAGGAGCCCTTCTGATGGCCCGCCCCCGCACCAAGAACAAGGACAACGCCCGGCGCTCCAAGAAGCGCACGAGCATCCTGACCCAGGAGAAGGTCACCTACGTCGACTACAAGGACGTGAACCTGCTCCGCCGGTTCCAGTCCGACCGGGCCAAGATCCGGGCCCGCCGCGTCACGGGGAACGACTCCCAGCAGCAGGCCGAGATCGCCACCGCGGTCAAGAACGCGCGCGAGATGGCGCTGCTGCCCTACACCAGCCGCGTCACCCAGCAGCGCGGCGCCGGCCGCGGCCGCGACGGAGACCGCCGTGGCCCGCGCCGCGACGACCGCGAGGACGAGTACGCGGACGACGTCGACCAGGCCACCGAGTCCGACGAGGTGACCGAGGACGAGGAGGTCGAGGCGTGAAGGTGATCCTGCGCACCGACGTCGACATGGTGGGCAAGCGCGGCGACCTCGTCGACGTGAGCGACGGCCACGCCCGCAACCACCTGATCCCCAAGGGCCTGGCCATGCGGGCCACGCCCGACGCCGAGGCCCAGGCCGAGCAGATGCGCAAGGCGCGCGAGGTGCGCGACACCAAGGCGGTCGAGGCCGCCCAGGAGGTCGCCACCGCGCTGGTCCCCAAGCGCATCCTCATCCGGGCGAAGGCCGCCGAGAACGGTCACCTGTTCGGCGCCGTGCACGAGGGCGAGATCGCCGCCGCCGTGCTCGAGCAGACCGAGATCGAGATCGACCGCAAGATCATCTCGATCGACGAGCCGATCAAGACCACGGGCACGCACTACGTGATGGCGAAGCTCCACCAAGAGGTGCAGTTCCCCATCACGGTCGAGGTCGAGCCCATCTGAGCCCTCGGCCGTCGGTCGTGCCGGCGGTCGAGCATCGGCAGCGACGGTCACAGCCCGCCGGTACCGGCGGGTGTGATCGAGCGCGCCCGTCGTGCCGGTCCTCTCCACAGGATCCACAGGGGTTTCCCCAGCTCGCACCACTAGCGACCCACAGGACGGTGGCGCGACGGTGAACGCTCCCCGCTGACGGCAACCGGAAGGTCCCCCTTGTCGAACACGTCGTCTCGCACCGAGGCCCCCGATCCCTTCAGCGGCCCTCGGCCGAACGGCGGCAGCAACCGGCCGATGCGGGTCCCGCCCCACGACCTCGTCGCCGAGCAGAACCTGCTCGGGGCGATGATGCTGTCGAAGGACGCCATCTCGGCCACGTCGTCGATGCTGCGCCCGGAGGACTTCTACAAGCCGGCGCACGGGCACATCTTCGACGCCGTCCTCAGCCTCGACTCGGCCGGCGAGCCGGCCGACCCCGTCACCGTCGCCGACGAGCTCGCCCGCGCCGGCGTCCTCGAGGCCATCGGCGGTCGCGGCGTCCTGGCCGACATCGTCACGACGGCGCCGGCGGTGTCCAACGCCGCCCGCTACGCCCGGATCATCGCCGACCACGCCGTGCTCCGGAAGCTCATCGGCGTCGGCGCCGAGATCGCCGAGCTCGGCTACGAGATCCCCGACGACGTCGAGAAGGCGGTCGACGAGGCTGAATCCCTGGTCTACGAGCTCGGCCAGCGCCGGGTCACCGACTCGATGGTGCCCATCGAGTCGCTCCTCGGCGACACCCTCGACCGGCTCGAAGCCCTCGTCGAGCGGGGCGACGCCATCACCGGCCTGCCCACCGGCTTCGTCGACCTCGACCGCCTCCTGTCGGGCCTGCAGCCCAACACGTTGAACATCGTCGGCGCCCGGCCCGCCATGGGCAAGACGAGCTTCGCCCTGAACCTCACGGCCAACGCCGCCTTCCAGTCCCGCCGGCCGGTGCTGTTCTTCAGCCTCGAGATGGGCAACCTCGAGCTCACCCAGCGCCTGCTGTGCGCCGAGGCCCAGATCGACTCCACCAAGGTGCGCGACGGCCGCCTCCAGGACGCCGAGTGGGACCGCATCGCCCTCGGCGTCTCCCGTCTCGCCGAGGCCCGGCTGTTCCTCGACGACAACCCGAACCTGTCGGTGATGGAGATCCGGGCCAAGGCCCGCCGCCTCAAGTCCCAGCTCGGCGACCTCGGCCTCGTGGTCATCGACTACCTGCAGCTCATGCAGGGGCGGGGCCGGTCCGAGTCCCGCCAGCTCGAGGTCTCCGAGATGTCCCGGAGCCTGAAGATCCTCGCTCGCGAGCTCGAGTGCCCGGTGGTCGCCCTCTCCCAGCTGTCCCGGACCCTCGAGTCCCGCACCGACAAGCGGCCGATGCTCTCCGACCTGCGTGAGTCCGGCTCGCTCGAGCAGGACGCCGACGTCGTGATGTTCCTCTACCGCGACGAGGTCTACAACCCGGACTCGCCCGACCGCGGCATGGCAGAGGTCATCGTGTCGAAGCACCGCAACGGCCCCACGGGCAAGGTCAACCTGGCCTTCCGGAACCACCTCACGCGCTTCGACAACATGGCCCAGCTGTAGGCCGAGGTCGGAAACTGCTGTCAGTCCTGCCAGAATCATGGCAGGACCCCGGGAGGGTGCGATGACGGGAGCAGCGGGCGCTGACGTGGACGGACCCATCGAGGCGCGGCTGCGCGCCTACCTGACCTGCCAGTCGGCGCTCGGGGCTCGCGCCCTCGCCGACACCGGCGCCGACGGGTTCGTGGAGGACGCGCTGGCCATCCTCGGCGAGGCGCTGCACGCCGCCGCCTGGGCGGTGTTCGTGCCCCGCGGCAGCGAGCTCGAGGTCGCTGCCGGGCGGGGCTGGCTGCCCCACGTGCAGCCCCGGCGGATCCCCCGCCTGCGCCGGATCGGCCCCCGGGCGACACCCCTCGGCGACGTCCCCGAGGTGCAGACGGCGCGGCTGCTGCGCGCCCACGACCTGGCCGACGGCCTCGTGTGCGACCTCGCCCTGCCCCGCAGCGAGGTCGGGATGCTCGGGGTGTTCGGGCTGTCGGTGGCCGACGACGCCGTGCGCCAGCTCGTCACCTCGGCGGCGGAGATCATCGGCGCCGGCCTGCTCCAGCGCGACCTCGCCGACCAGGTCTCGGCCAAGGAGCGCCGTCTCGAGGAGGCCCAGCACCTCGCCCGCCTCGGCAGCTACGACTGGGACATCCTCGCCGACACGAACGAGTGGAGCGACGAGCTCTACCGGATCTACGGCACCGAGCCCGGCTCGTTCGTGGCGTCCTACGACGAGTTCCTCGCCCGGGTGCACCCCGACGACCGCCAGAAGATCATGGAGGTGCACCGCCGGGCGTTCGAGTCCCACGAGCCGTACCAGACCGAGGAGCGCATCGTCCGCCCCGACGGCTCGGTGCGGATCCTGTCCACCACGGGCGAGGTCGTGATCGGCGACGACGGCCAGCCCGTGCGCATGCGCGGGATCTGCCTCGACATCACCGATCGGGTCGAGGCGGACCGCCAGCGAGACCGCATGGCCCGCGCCGAGGACCGCCGACGGCAGGCGTTCCGCATCAACGACGACGTGGTCCAGGGCCTGACGTCGATCATCTGGGCGATCGAGGGCGGGTTCGCGGCGGCAGCGCTCACCACGGCCACCGACACGCTCGCCGCCGCCCGCTCGCTGGTCGAGCAGCTGCTCGACGGCGAGCCGGGGGAGATCGATGCCGAGCTCACCCGTGCCGAGGCGGCGGCCAGCCCGCTGCGGGGGTCCTTCGATCCGCCGGCAGCCGCCGTCGAGCCCAGCATCGAACGGGTTCGCATCGTGCTCGTCGACGACTGCGACGACCTCCGCATGCTGCTGCGCGTGCACCTCCAGCTCACCGGGCGGATCGAGGTCGTCGGCGAGGGTCGCTCGGGCCCCGAGGCGGTCGACGTCGTCGCCCGGACGCAGCCCGCCGCCGTGCTGCTCGACCTCGCCATGCCCGGCGGCAACGGCCTCGACGCGATCCCCGAGATCCGGCAGGTGTCACCGGGCACCCGGATCCTCATGCTGTCCGGCTTCAGCCGCGAGCACCTCGGCCGGCGGGCGCTCGAGGCCGGCGCCGACGCCTACGTCGAGAAGGGCCGGCTCGAGGCGGTCACCGACGCGCTCGCGGAGCTGTTCCCGAGCCTGGCCCCCGCCCGCTAGAGCTAGTCCCCGCCGATGAAGCCGACGGGGAAGGCGGTGGCCGCCCACGTCGAGCCGTCGCGCCCGGTGGCGGTGGTCGCCACGATCACGCCCCAGCCGCCGGTGCCCCGGTTCGGCCAGTCGACCGATCCCGTGAACGCCGCCGGGTCCTCGCCGCTGCCGGCGGTGAAGAAGCCCTCGCCCAGCGGCGTGGTGGCACCCCGCTCGTAGACCGCCACCCGCACCTGGCCCTCGAAGCCCCGTCCCCACCCCTCGACGTCGAGCGGGTGGTCGATCGCCATCCCGGGCACCGGCATGATCACCTCGATCTCGGACGTGGCGGCGAAGAGCACGTACCAGCTGCCGTCGCTCATCTGGCGGGCGCCGACGGTGGTGACGGGACCGTCCTCGGCGCCCCGGACCTCGATCTCACCGGAGCGGGTGTCGCCCTGCATGAACGCGCCGTAGACGGGGTCGGCGAACCCGAGGAGGTCCTCGGCGAAGCCGGCGACGGCGGCCTCGGGCGTGTCGTAGACCGGGCCGGTGGAGGGGTCGGGCCACACCACGCCGGCCGCCTCCTCGCTGGTGATCGCCTGCGGTCGGGTGCTCGGGGTCTGGGTGGTGGGGGCCGGCTCGGTGGTCACCGGTTCCGTCGTCGGCGGTTCGGTGGTGGCCGGCTCGAGGGTCGTGGTCGTGTCGGTCGCCACGTCCGCGTCGTCGTCCAGGACGGCGAGGAAGGCCACGAGGGCAGCGATCGCCGCGGCCACGGCGAGCACGATGGGGAGCCAGGGACGGTGGGGCCGCCGCGGTGGCGGTGTCGTCGACGCAGGCTCGGGTCGGGTGAGCGTCGTCGGTGTCATGCCCCCATCGGCGCGCCGCGCCCGGCTCGGCGCCAGAGGCCGCGGTCACCGGACCGCCGGGCGCTTCAGCTGGCGAGGCGGACCGGATCGCCGGCGCGGGCCGGCGCCGGGTTCGAGAACACCATCACGCCGTCGTCGACCTCGCTGCGCTTCAGCGCCCGGTAGTCCTTGAGGTAGCTCTGGTGCACCTGCCAGGGCTGGCGCGACCCCTGCTTCGGGAACCGGTCGGCCGAGCGCTGGACGTAGCCCGAGGACAGTCCGAGCAGGGGCTGGGGGGTGACCGTGGCGTCCGCGTTGATCGGCGTCGCCTGGCGCATCCCGGTGGCCCGCATGTGGTTCAGCATGCGGGTGACGTAGTCGCAGGTGAGGTCGCACTTCAGCGTCCAGGACGCATTCGTGTACCCGATGGCCAGGGCGAGGTTCGGCACACCCTCGAGCATCATGCCCTTGTACGTGAGGGTGTTCGGCAGGTCGATGGGTTCGCCGTCGACCCGCACGTCGATGCCGCCGATGAACAGCAGCTCGAGGCCGGTGGCCGACACGATGATGTCGGCCTCGAGCTCCTGACCCGACTGCAGGCGGATGCCGGTCTCGGTGAACGTCTCGACGTGGTCGGTGACGACGTCGACGGAACCCGTGCGGATCGCCTCGAACAGGTCGCCGTCGGGCACGAGGCACACCCGCTGGTCCCACGGGTCGTAGCTCGGGCTGAAGTGGGTGTCGATGTCGTAGCCCGCAGGCAGCAGCTGCTCGAGGCGCTTGCGGAGCAGCTTCTTCACCAGCGCCGGACGCCGCTGGCTCAGCTGGTAGAAGCCCTGGGACTGCAGGGCGTTCATCCACTTGATGATCGGCGCCGACGCGCGGGTGGGCAGCCAGCGCTGCAGGAGGTGGGCGATCGGGTTCTTCGCTGGCAGCGAGACGACGTACGACGGGGACCGCTGCAGCATCGTGACGTGCGCGGCATCGGTCGCCATCGACGGGACGAGGGTCACGGCGGTGGCGCCGCTGCCGATCACGACCACCCGCTTGCCGCGGTGGTCGAGGTCCTCGGGCCAGTGCTGGGGGTGGATCAGCTGGCCGCCGAAGCGGTCCATGCCGGGGAAGTCGGGCTGGTACCCGCGGTCGTAGCGGTAGTAGCCGCTGCAGGAGAAGAGGAAGCCGGCGGTGAGCTCGACCACCTCGGGGGCCGCGTCGGGCCGCTCGGGGTCGGTGCGCTCCGCGGTGACGTGCCAGCGGGCCTCCTCGCTCGACCAGTCGGCGCGCACCACCCGGTGGTGGTAGCGGATCCGCCGGTCGATGCCCTCGACACGGGCGGTCTCCCGGATGTACTCGAGGATCGACGCGCCGTCGGCGATGGCCTTCTCCCCGGTCCACGGCCGGAACGAGTACCCGAGCGTGTACATGTCCGAGTCGGAGCGGATGCCCGGGTAGCGGAACAGGTCCCAGGTGCCGCCGATCGCCCCCCGGGCCTCGAAGATCGCGTAGCTCGCCCACGGGCACTCGCTCTGGAGGTGGTGGCCGGCGCCGATGCCGGACAGGCCGGCGCCGATCACGAGGACGTCGAGGTGCTCGGTGGTCTCGGGGGTCACGGGGGCTCCTGGGTTACTCCGGGTAGGTCCTACCCACGGTAACCGTTCCGCAGGGCCGTGTCACCCGGACGCGCGTCACAGCCTGCTACAGGAACCGGGCCCACTGGTCGAGGGGCATGCGTTCGCTCACCAGGTGGTTCACCGGCGCGTCGGGGTCGGCGTGGCCGAGGGCGACACCGCAGAAGAGCATCTCCTCCTCGGGCGCATCGACGAACTCGGCGACGGCCTCCGACCACATCGCCCACGCCTCCTGCGGGCAGGTGGCCAGACCGCGCTCGGTGGCGAGGAGCATGAAGGTCTGCAGGAACATGCCGAGGTCCGCCCACTGGGGCCGGCCCATGCGCCGGTCGACGAAGCAGAAGACCCCGACCGGGGCGTCGAAGAAGCGGTGGTTGCGGGCGAAGTGGCCGAGGCGGGCCTCGGTGTCGCCCCGGGCGATGCCGAGCGTCTCGTACATCGCCTCCCCGAGCGCGAACCGGTTCGTGCGGTACGGCTCCCACAGCTTCGGCGGGTAGATCTCGTAGCCCGGCGCCTCGAGCTCGCGGCTGGCGAGGAAGTCGAGGAAACGGGGCATCGTGGCGGCGGTGATGACGTAGATCCGCCAGGGCTGCACGTTGCCGCCCGAGGGAGCGCGGGCGGCCAGCTCGAGGAGCTCGGCGACGGTTGCGTCGTCGACCGGCGTGTCGAGGAAGGCGCGCACCGACCGCCGCTCGCGGACGGCTTCGGTCACGGTCACGGGGTTCACGTGCTGCGCAGCTCCTCGGCCAGCGCCGCACATGGGTGCTCGGCGGGCGGCCGCCACTCCTCGACACCATCCGATCGGACCAGCAGCGGGGCGGCCAGGAGGACGTCGTCCGCCTCCTGGACGATCGTGCGCGTCCCGGCGAGCACCGTCGAGAGCAGCTCCGTCGCGGAGGGGTCGACCACCACCAGCTCCGTCGGCGTCGGTGCGAGCGCCACCGCCTCGGTGAGGCCGGCGGCGGCGAGGAGCCGCGCCGGGGCAGCGAGCCAGACCGGCGGGTGCGGCGCCGGCACGGTCGGCACCCACGCGGGCTGCGCCGGACCGATCGGGTCGAGCTCGGGGTCCACTCGGGACAGGGCGTCGACGGCGGCGGCCCGCACCTGCCCCGCGTCCACCCGCCAGGCGCCCAGATCGTCGACCGTCACGGCGGGCCCGTCGATCCGGTCGAGGACCACCGTGGCCTCGAGGCCGGAGACCACCGGCCAGCGCACGGCGCCGGCGCCCGGCGGTCCCACCCGGATCGCCAGCCGGTCTCGGACCGCAGCCCACCCGCGGGGGTCATCCCCTGCGGTGGTGGGGTCCGGCGCCGCCGGTGACGCCGGTGCCGCCGCAGGCACGGTGGCGTCGGGCTCGGCTGGTGCCGGTGCGGTGGGCGGCTCGGGGGTGGCGACCCCGGAGGTCGGCGGGGCGAGGCCGGCGATGACCCCGTCCATCAGCTCGATCCGGGCGAACCCGCTGGCCTTGGTCCACTCGTCGCGGATCTCGGCGAGCGACAGGGTCGAGGTTCCCGGGTGGCTCGCCCAGGCGACCTCCACCGTGTCGGCGTCGACCGCCTCGGCACCGGACACGCCCGGTACGGCCCGGGCGCGGGCCACGGCCTCCCACGTGAGGGCATCGGGCCCTGGTGCCTTCTTGAACCGGTCGAGCAACCCCATGGGACCGGACCGTACGCGCCGGTCAGGCGGTGCGGCGGTACGCCAGGTCGTGGACCGTGCGGCCGGCGGCCAGTGCCCGCGCCTCGTACCCGGCCGCGGGTCGCCATGCGGGGCGGGGCGTCCGACCGCCCACGAGGCGTGGGTGGTCGTCGAGCACGGCCCGCGCCGCCTCGGCGTAGTCGTCGACGTCGGTGGCGACGAGCAGCGTCCCGCCGGGCGCGAGGCGGTCGGAGACGAGCTCGATCACGTCAGGTCGCACGAAGCGCCGCTTTCGGTGCCGGGCCTTGGGCCACGGGTCCGGGAAGAGGAGGTGGAGGCCGGCGAGCTCGCCGGGGCCGAGCTCGTCGTCGAGGATCGCGAGCGCGTCGTGCTGGCGCACGTAGACGTTCGGCCGGGGCGACACCTCGAGGGCGAGCACGAGGCTCGCGACGCCGGGGGCGTGCACGTCGGTGGCCAGGACGTCGTGGTCCGGGTGGGCGTCGGCGAACGCAAGGGCCGCGTCGCCGTGGCCGCACCCGACCTCGAGCACCAGCGGGCGGGTCCGATCCCGGTCGGCGGGGTCGAACCGGGGCAGCACCTCGTCGAGCGCACGGCGGACCCGGGCCGTCATCCGCCCGTGGCGGGCGTGGAAGGTCCGGATGCGGGGGTGGGCCGCGGCCTCGGGCACCGGTCCATCGTGCCGGGCACCGGCCGTGGGCGCCGATTCGTCAACGATTCTGGACGCGCAGCGA
>DASUEE010000211.1:0-2729 GCA_036275235.1 Acidimicrobiales bacterium
CCCGACACCTCGTAGGTGTCGTGGTCGGTGGTGACCGAGCAGCGCATGGCCGTCTGGTACTTGTCGTCGTCCCAGTCGGACTCGATCGAGCAGTCCCGGATGAGGTGGTACTCGCCGCCCTCGAGGACCATGCCGCCGGGCTTCCCTCCGACGATCGAGATCATCATGGCGAAGTCCTTCGAGAAGGTCAGGGGGATCCAGCGGTACCACTCGATGGCCTGCCAGTGCCGCGGCCCCCAGGACTTGTCGCGCAGGCCGAGCCCGTCGATGTCGAGCACCTCATCGCCGACCCGGATGGTGCCGGTCACGGCGCAGTGCTGCTCGTAGTGGGCCTTGGCGAAGGACTTCTCGGGGTCGATCTCCAGCTCGGTGCCGTCCTCGTACTGGGGCTTGCCGCCGTACATCGGCGACACGCCGCGGTAGTCGAGGTCGACCTCGCACTCCACCCACGGGTTCTCCTTGAACGCCGTGCGGGGGTCGGCCATCTGGCCCGGCTCGTCGAGCAGGCAGACCTTGCCCTGGTAGCGGACCTTCAGGTGCTCGAAGGGCTCCACGACCTCGATCGACAAGCCGCCGGCATCCATCTCGTCGTTGGTCTCGATCTGGGGTCGGGCGAACGCGAAGCCGACGCGCCCGCCGGGGAGGTACACGCAGATCGACACCTCGGCGTAGCCCTGGTTCACCCGGTTGCCCAGGCGGAACCAGCCCCCCACCTCCTGGTCGGCGTCGAACGCGTTCAGGTACATCGACTCGTTGTAGTTCTCCGCCGGGTCGGGCTCGTGGGTGTACTCGTCCTGCGGGTCGAGGACGGTGACGATCTTCTTGGACACGGCGGGTTCCCCTCGGCACTGTTGGCTACGGCCGTTGCCAACGTAGTCGGGTACCGTGCCGCACGTGCTTCGCAGGCTGGGGACGGTGGGGTCGGTCGCGCTGCTGGTGGGGGTCCTCGCGTGGGCCTCGCCGCCGGCGGGCGCCTCGCACGAGCAGCGCATCTCCGGTGCCGACCGCTTCGCCACCGCGGCCCAGGTGTCGGCGTCGCGCTTCCAGCCCGGGGTCCCGGTCGCCTACGTGGTCACCGGGCTGAAGTTCCCCGACGCCCTGGCCGCCGGCGTCGCCGCCGGGGTGGAGGGCGGGCCGGTGCTGCTCACCGAGCGCGACCGGGTACCGGGTCCGACGGCCGACGAGCTGCGGCGCCTCGGCCCCGACCGCATCGTGGTCGTCGGCGGGGCGGGCTCCGTCTCCGACGGGGTGCGCCAGCAGCTCGAGCAGCACACCGACGGCGGGGTCGAGCGGATCGAGGGCGGCGACCGCTACGTCACCGCCGCCGAGGTCTCGAAGGCCACCTTCGACGCGTCGCCGCTCGTCTACGTGGCCAGCGGGGAGTCGTTCCCCGACGCCCTCGCCGGCGTCCCGGCCGCGGTGCGCGACGACGCGCCGCTGCTGCTGGTCACGAAGGGCGGCGTGCCCGCCGCCACCGAGGCAGAGATCCGCCGCCTCGGCGCCACCCGCGCCATCGTGCTCGGCGGACCGGGCACCGTGAGCACCGCGGTCGAGGACCACCTCCGCTCGATCGCCGGCGCCACCGGTCGCCTCCAGGGCGCCGACCGCTTCGCCACGTCCGCCGCCGTCTCGAAGCACGCCTTCCCCGGCAGCGCGCCGGTCGCCTACCTGGCCACCGGCCGCGGGTACGCCGACGCGCTCGCCGCCGGTCCCGTCGCCGCCCTCGCCGGCGGTCCCGTGCTCCTCGTGCGCTCGGGCTGCGTCCCCTACGAGGTGCTCGACGAGCTGACCCGGCTCGGTGGCCCCGAGGTGCGCATCCTCGGCGGCGACCGCGCCGTCGGGGCCGCGGTCGAGGACCAGACCCGCTGCCCGTCGCAGTACAACGTGGCCGGCTCACCGGCCGTGACCTCCCAGCCCGCGTCGCCGGCGTGGAACGACGACGGGCCCGACCCCAGCCTCCTGCGGGTGGGCCACCGCTACTACGCCTACACCACCGGCACGACCTGGGGGAACCGCATCGGCGTCCTCGTGTCGGACCGGCCCGACGGCGGGTGGCGGACCACCACCGGGCAGACGTACGGCTCCACCGCGCTGCCCTCGGCGCCCGGCTGGCAGGTGCCCGACACGCAGTGGGCGCCGGCCGTCTACCGGTACGCCGGGAAGTACGTGATGTTCTACGCCGCCCAGCGGCAGGGCGTCGGGGAGTGGTGCCTCAGCGTCGCCGTGGCCGACGCACCCGAGGGGCCGTTCCACGACCGCACCGGCGGCACCGGGCCCATCGTCTGCCAGGACCACCTCGGCGGCACGATCGACCCCCATCCCTTCGTCGACGCCGACGGCACGCCCTGGCTGTACTTCAAGAACAACGACGGCATCGGCGACAGCGACGGCACCTCGGCCGACGAGCTCGCCGTGTCCAGCGTGTGGGCGGTCAAGCTGAGCGCAGACGGCACCTGGCCCATCAGCGGCCACCACCACGTCATGGCCAAGGACTCCCAGCGCCACCCCTGGCAGACCACGGTCGACAACCCGCAGATGGTCCTGCGCGGCGGCGTGCACTACCTGTTCCACACCGGCGGCGACTACATCGGCAACGACAGCTACGCCGTCGGCTACGCCCGCTGCTCGGGCCCGCTCGGCCCCTGCTACACGGAGGGCAAGATCCTGCAGTCCTACGGCGACGTCGCCGGCCCGGGCGGCGGGACGGTGCTGCGCGACGCGGCAGGCGG
>DASUEE010000212.1:0-6046 GCA_036275235.1 Acidimicrobiales bacterium
CCCGGACCCCGACTGCATCCACGGACACGCCGACGACGCGCTCGCCGCCGTGGCTGCGGGCGACGTGCTCGTGCCGCGGCCCAGCCAGGACCACAGCCGGCCCGGCACGGTCGGCGTCGCCCTCACCCGCAAGCGGTGACCGGGCGCCTCGACGGCCGCATCGCCGTCGTCGTCGGCGCCGGCCAGACACCCGGCCAGACCATCGGCAACGGGCGGGCCACCGCGGTCACCTTCGCCCGCGAGGGCGCCCGTCTCGTCCTCGTCGACCGCCACCCCGACCGACTCGACGAGGTCGCCGCCGAGATCGACGGCGAGTGCGTCACCGCGGTCGCTGACATCGCCGCCGACGACGGCCCGGCACGGGTCGTGCAGGCGGCGCTCGACGCCTTCGGCGGCATCGACGTGCTCCACAACAACGTCGGCATCGGGGCCGGCGACGGCCCGCCGCACCGGCTCGAGGACGACGCCTACGACCGGATCATGGACGTGAACCTGCGGGCGATGTGGCGCACGTGCAAGGCGGCGACACCCGCCCTGCGGGCGTCCGGGCGGGGGCCATCACCAACGTCTCCTCGCTGGCGGCCATCGCCGACGCCCGGAACCTCACCGCGTACAAGCTCTCGAAGGCAGGGGTGAACGCGCTCACCCAGTCGCTGGCGCTCACCGGGGCGAAGCACGGCATCCGGGCCAACGCGATCATGCCCGGCTTCATCGACACGCCGATGGGGGTCGACGCGCCGGCCGCCGCGTTCGGGATCGACCGCGACGACTACGCCGGGGGTCGGGCGGCGATCGTCCCACTGGGCCGGCAGGGCACCGCGTGGGACGTCGCCAACGCCGCCCTCTTCCTCGCCTCCGACGAGGCGGGCTTCGTCACCGGCGTGGTGCTCCCGGTGGACGGCGGTCAGTCGGCCCGGATCGGCTGAGCGGAGCTCAGGGTTGGTCGGGCGATCGCTCGGCCTGGATGATGGCGTCGCTGAAGCCGTCGGGCACGACGATGTCGGACGGGCCGAGGTCGGCGAGGGAGCGCTTGCCGAGGCCGAGCATGGCGGAGTCGACGCCGTTGCGGAGCACGTCGAGGACGTTCTCGACGCCGGCCTGGCCGCTGACGGCCAGCGCCCACAGGGAGGCCCGGCCGATCATGACGGCGTCGGCGCCGAGGGCGACGGCCTTCACGACGTCGCTGCCGCGGCGGATGCCGCCGTCCATGACGACCTCGATGCGGTCGCCGACCGCGTCGGCGATGAGGGGCAGGGCGCGGATGGGCGCCGGCGTGGTGTCGAGGTTGTTGCCGCCATGGTTGGAGACGCTGATCGCGCTGTAGCCGGCGTCGACCGCCTTGCGGGCGTCGGAGACCCGCATCACGCCTTTGAGCATGAAGGGGCCGTCCCACTGGTCGCGCAGCCAGGCGAGGTCGTCCCAGCTGGGCGGCGGGGTGCCCATCCACTGGCCGTAGGCCTCGAAGAACCCGGGAGGGGACTCGCCCTCGGGGACCATGTTCGGCACGTGCAGGTCGGGCAGCTCGCGGTGCTGGATCGTGTAGCGGCCGTAGCGCCACGCGTACTTGGGCTTCGTGAGCAGCTCGGGGGCGTGCTTGAGGGTGGTGCGCAGGTCGAGCTGCTCGGGGATGTCCGGGCTGCCCCAGTCGCGACCGTGGGAGAACGACCAGTCGAGGGTGACGATCAGACCGGGGACCCCGGCGCGCTTGGCCCGGTCGATGCGGGCGGTCATCTGCTCGCGGGTGCCGCACCAGTAGATCTGGAAGAAGGTCTGCGGGTTGACCTCGAGCAGCGCCTCCATCGGCGTGGACCCGAAGTTCGACAGGCCCATCGCCGTGCCCCGGTTCGCGCAGGCTCGGCCGATGCCGATCTCGGCCTCGGGGTGCACCATCTGCACTCCGGTGGGGGAGATGAGCACGGGCATCGAGATCGACTGGCCCATGACCTGGGTGCTCTGGTCGCGCTCGGCGGGCTTGTCGGCCACCGTCGGGACGAAGCCCAGGTCCCGGAACGCCTGCTCGTTGTCGGCGAGCGTCTCGCCGGCCTCGGACCCGGCCTTGAGGGCGCCGAACACCGATCTGGGCAGCGTCTTCTCCGCTCGGCGTCGAGCGATCTCGACGGATTCGAACCACTTGTGGGCCATTGGTGCACCTCGCGCCGGTCGGGGGAGGATCATGGTAGGCGTGCCCCCGTCCGATCCCGCCAAGCGGCCGACGCCGCTCGCGCACCGGAGGTCGCCCGAGATCGGTGCGCGGCGGCACCAGCTGCTGCTCGTGCCGGTGGGGAGCTGCGAGCAGCACGGCCCCCACCTGCCCCTCGCCACCGACACCATCGTCGCCGTGGCCGTCGCCGAGGGAGCTGCGGCGCAGCGGACCGACGTCGTCGTCGCACCGGCCGTCTCGTACGGCGCCTCCGGCGAGCACGCCGGCTTCCCCGGCACCCTCTCGCTGGGCACGGAGGCGCTGCGGGGGCTGCTCGTCGAGCTCGGTCGCTCGGCGTTCCCTCCCCGCCGCCACGACCACTGGCGGGCCCTCGTCCTCGTCGATGGCCACGGCGGGAACCGCGACGCGGTCGCCGCCGCCGTCGCCCAGCTGCAGGCCGAGGGGCGACCGGTGTCGTCGTGGTCGCCCCGCATCCCGGGCGGCGACGCCCACGCCGGCCGCACCGAGACGTCGCTGCTGCTGGCCATCGCCCCGGACCTCGTCGGGCGGGAGCGTCCCGTCGGCGAGGTCGCCCCGCTCGCCGAGATCCTCCCGGCGCTGCGCTCGGGCGGCGTCGGCGCCGTGGCGCCGAACGGCGTCCTCGGCGACGCCCGTGGCGCCTCGGCCGCGGAGGGAAGGGACCTGCTGGCCGCGCTCGTGGCCGACCTGGTCGAGATCCTCGACCCCGCTGGCGCCACTTCTTGACCGATCGGTCAGGTTTGCCATGACACAGCCGGCTCGCCAGCCTAGGGTCGGCGCGCAACCTGTCGACCGCAACCAACGAAACCGGGGGGACCCTCCAATGCAGACCCGTGCCGCCATCCTGTGGGACAAGAACCAGGACTGGAGCGTCGAGGACATCGATCTCGACCCGCCGCAGGCGGGTGAGGTGCTCATCAAGCTGGTCGGCTCCGGGCTGTGCCACTCCGACGAGCACCTGCGGACCGGCGACATGGTCGTCCCCCAGGAGACCGCCGACGCGCTCGGCCTCAAGCAGTTCCCGATCATCGGCGGCCACGAGGGCGCCGGCGAGGTGGTCGAGGTCGGTCCCGGCGTCACCACCCTGCAGGTGGGCGACCACGTCGTGCTCGGGTTCATCCCCGCGTGCGGCCGCTGCCCGTCGTGCGCCAAGGGCAAGAGCAACCTGTGCGACTACGGCGCGTTCCTCCTCGCCGGACGCCAGATCGCCGACTTCACCGCCCGCCACCACGCCAAGGACGGCACCGACCTCGGCCTCATGTGCCTGGTCGGCACCTTCGGCGAGTTCACGGTGGTCAACGAGGCGTCCTGCATCAAGATCGAGCCGGACATCCCCCTCGACAAGGCCGCCCTCGTGGGCTGCGGGGTCACCACCGGCTGGGGCTCGGCCACCTACGCGGCCGACGTGCAGCCCGGCGAGACCGTCGTGGTCGTGGGTGCCGGCGGCATCGGCATGAACGCCATCCAGGGCGCCGCCCTCGCCGGTGCGCGGCACATCGTCGCCGTCGACCCCGTGGAGCTCAAGCGCGAGCAGGCGATGACCTTCGGCGCGACCCACACCGCGGCGTCGGTGGAGGAGGCCACCGAGCTGGTCGGCCAGATCACCTGGGGCCAGAACGCCGACAAGGCCATCATCACGGTGGGCGTCGGCGACGGCGACCTGATCGCCCCGGTCATGGCCATGGTCGCCAAGGGCGGCCGCTGCGTGCACACCTCCGTGGCCCCGATCGACCGGACGGACGTGCAGCTGAGCCTGTTCGACCTGACCCTCATGCAGAAGCAGCTGGTCGGCTCGATCTTCGGCTCGGCCAACCCGCGCTTCGACATCCCCCGCCTGCTGCGCCTCTACCAGGAGGGCAAGCTCAAGCTCGATGAGCTGATCACGCGCGAGTACGCCCTCGACGACATCAACAAGGGCTACGACGACATGAACAACGGCAGCAACATCCGCGGCTTCGTCCGCTACCAGCACTAGCTGGTGCCCGGTTCGTTCGACCGGGCGCTGGTCGACAGCGCCGCGGTCGAGGTGGTGGGGCGGCGGCGAGAGCTCGAGCTCGTCACCGCCGCCCTCGCCGCGTCCCGCCATGTCCTGCTCGAGGGCCCGCCGGGCACGGGCAAGTCCACGCTGCTGCGCGCCATCGCCGAGCGCGCCGGCCTCGAGCTCGTGTTCGTGGAGGGCAACGCAGAGCTGACGCCGGCGCGGCTCGCCGGCCACTTCGACCCGGCGCGGGTGCTCACCGACGGCTACGCCGAGGACGTCTTCGTCGACGGCCCGCTGCTGCGGGCCCTGCGCGACGGCGGGCTGCTCTACGTGGAGGAGATCAACCGCGTCCCCGAGGAGACGCTCAACCTCCTCATCACGGTCATGTCCGAAGGCGAGGTCACGGTCCCGCGGCTCGGGCGCGTCGTGGCGGCGCCGGGCTTCCGGATGGTCGCCGCCATGAACCCCTACGACGCCGTGGGCACCGCCCGCATCTCCGGTGCGGTGTACGACCGCGTGTGCCGCGTCTCGATGGGCTACCAGTCGCTCGAGGACGAGCTGGCGATCGTCGTCCACGAGGCGAAGGCCGCCGGCGCCACCGATGCCGCCGGCGACGAGGACCTCGTCCGTCGAGTGGTCAGCGTCGTACGGGGCACCCGCCAGCACCCCGACGTGCGCATCGGGTCCTCCGTGCGCGGCGCCATCGACCTGGTGCTGATCGCCGACGAGCTCGCCCGGCTGCGGGGCACCTCCCCGGGTGACCCCGACGCCGCCCTCGACGCCGCCCACATGGCGCTCTCCGGTCGCATCCGCGTGCACGAGTCGTGCCACCGCACGCCCGAGGAGATCGTCAGCGAGCTGTGGGAGCTGTACGCCACCACGATCGACCTGCCCGAGGGCGCCGAGGGATCCGGCGAGGACCCGGGAAAAGGCTGAGCCTCCCGGACCGCCCCGGGAGGGAGCAGGACCGCGACAAGACCCTCGAGGGCGAGGACGCCGACGACGCGCTGCAGGAGTCCGACCGGCGCACCACCTCGCGCCGCGAGCTCGCCCAGAAGGACGGCTTCGACGAGGTGTCACCCGAGCTGGGCGTGCTCGACGACCAGGCGGTCGAGGAAGGTCTCGCCGACCGCCCGGACGAGACGCTCTCGCTGCTCGGCGACCTCACCGGCGCGACGGACGAGGCGCTGCGGGGCCTCGCCCGCCGACTCGCGGGCCGGCTCGTCATCGGCCTGGCCCGAGCCGACGCGACCCGACGGCGGGGGATCGGTCGCATGCGCTCGCTCCCCATGGACGAGACGGGTGGAGATCTCGACCTCGACGCCAGCCTCGAGACGCTCCAGCTCGCCTCGGCCACCGGGACCGCGCCGCGGGCCGACGAGCTCATCGTCCGCACGTGGGCCCGTCCGGCGGTCGCGCTCTGCCTGGTGGTCGATCGGTCGGGGTCGATGACCGGCGACCGCCTCGTCTCGGCCGCCATCGCCGCCGCGGCTGCAGCCGAACGGGCACCCGACGACTTCTCGGTCCTCGCCTTCTCCGACAAGGTCATCGTCATCAAGGGGCAGGACCAGCGTCGCGCCATCGACGACGTCGTCGAGGACATCTTCCGCTTGCGAGGGCACGGCCCCACGGACCTCGGCCTGGCGCTGCGGGTCGCCGGCACCCAGCTGGCTGCATCGGGCGCCCAGCGCAAGCGGGTCGTGCTGCTCTCGGACTGCCGGCCCACCGCCGGGGACGAGCCGGAGCGGGCCGCCGCCGCCCTCGACGAGCTGCACGTGATCGCGCCCGCGGACGACGCCGCCGACGCCGAGGCGTTCGCCCGGGCGGTCGGCGCCCGCTTCGTCGCGCTGGACGGTCCCAGCGGGATCCCGGGTGCCTTCGCCCAG
>DASUEE010000213.1:0-9529 GCA_036275235.1 Acidimicrobiales bacterium
CCAGCCGCGCGCCGCCATCGCCAGCATCGGGCCCTTGGCGTCGTGCACGACCTTTGGGTACGCCGCGTCCGCCAGCCAGGTGGCCAGTGCCTGCTCGTCCTCGGGGCTCAGCCGTTCGACGTCGACCCACACGGCCTGCTCGGCGGCGGTGGCCAGGGCGAGCGAGAACACGTCGCCGGTCCCGGCCCGCCAGGTGCCCTGGACCTGCACGCCGACCCGCTCGCCGGGAGCGGTGTGCTTCTGCAGCCAGCTCGCCAGCTCGCCGGGGCCGGGCCGCGTCATCTCCAGCGACAGCTCGAGCTCCTCGACCTCCTCCTCGGACTCCAGGGTCGAGAAGAGCCGGTCGCGCAGGACCCGGAACTCCAGACCGTCGAAGAGCTGGTGGACCTGCTGGCGGTCCCACGGCTGGCGGGCCAGGTCGGTGGGTGTCGCGGACAGGGGCAGGTCGCAGACCAGGGCGTTGAGCCGGCGGTTGCGGATGACGTCGCCCAGGTGCGCACGGAGGTTGTCGCCGGCCTTGCCCGTGATCTCGTCGGCGTGCGCGATCACGTTGTCCAGGCCGTCATAGGTGCTGATCCACTTGGCAGCGGTCTTCGGCCCGACCCCCGGGACGCCGGGGAGGTTGTCGGAGTCCTCGCCCACCAGAGCGGCCAGCTCGGGGTAGCGGTGCGGCGGGACGCCGTACTTCTCCTCGACCTTCTCCGGGGACATCCGGGCCAGGTCCGAGACGCCCTTCATCGGGTAGAGCACGGTCGTGTGCTCGCTCACGAGCTGGAGCGAGTCGCGGTCGCCGGTGAGCAGCAGCACCTCGAACCCCTCGGCCGCGGCCTGGGTCGTGAGGGTGGCGATGATGTCGTCGGCCTCGTAGCCCTCGACCTCGAGGTGCTGGATGTGCAGCGCGTCGAGGACCTCCTGGATCAGGGGGAGCTGGCTCTTGAACTCGTCGGGCGTCTTGTTCCGCTTGGCCTTGTACTCCGGGTACTCCGCGAGCCGGAAGGTCTGCCGCGACTTGTCGAACGCCACCCCGATGTGGGTGGGCTGCTCGTCGCGGAGCACGTTGATGAGCATCGAGGTGAAGCCATAGACGGCGTTCGTGGGCTGCCCCGTGGTCGTCGCGAAGTTCTCGACGGGGAGCGCGAAGAAGGCGCGGTAGGCCAGCGAGTGGCCGTCCAACAGGAGCAGGCGGGGGCGGTCCGCGACAGGCTGTGGCACGTCGCCACCCTAGTCGGCGGCTCCCCCCGCTACAGGGTGCGGGCCTGGGCCCGGCGCAGCGACCGGCGCTGGGCGAGCACCTGGCCCACCGAGCGGTGGTTGCGCGACCCGACCCGGGCCACCACCGGGGTCTCGATCGGCAGCCGGGAGCGGAGGCTGGCCACCGTCGCGACCCTCATCAGCGCGGCCTGGCCGAGGCCCAGCCGGGCCATGAACCGGTTGGTGTCCCGGGAGGAGGCCGTCGCGGCCACGATGACGTGGCTGGAGTCCTTCTCCTCAGCCCAGGTCACCGTCGCCTCGAGCAGCGCGTGGCCGATGCCGTGGCGGCGCTGGTCCTCGCGGACGTTGAGATGGAGGACGTGCACGGCCGTCTCGGTCTGCAACGGTGACAGCGTCGCCCGCACGAGGTGTGCCACGCCGACCACGTCGTCGTCGGTCACCGCGACCACGAGCCGCTGGTCGGGGTCGAGCGCCAGGTTCGCGATCGCCTGCATCTCGTCGCCGAGCCGCGGCTCCTCGTGTCCCCGGATGGTCACGCCGGCGAGCAGCTCGCGCAACGCGTGGACGTCCTCGGGCTCGGCGTCACGGACCGTCACGGGACAACGGGCCACGTCAGGGCACCTCCACGTCAGCAGCACGAAAGAACATGGCCGTCGGGGCGACACGCCCTCGACCGGTCGGGCCTGGCCCCCGAGACAGACGAACCGACCGGGGTGAGAGATTACGCCTACAAGGGACGGATCGGTAGAGGTACAGGACGGAGGAGCCGTGTTCCCCGGGATCGGCACGCTCGTCAACGTGGTGACCGTGCTGCTCGGGACCGGGATCGGTGTCCTGGTCGGGCACCGGCTCCACCAGCGCACGCGCGACGTGGTGACCGACGCCCTGGGCCTCGTCACCCTGCTCATCGCCGCGTCGGCGGCGGCCGCCGTCGCCGACGCGGACCTGGAGAGAGCCGTCGGCACGAGCGCACCGCTGCTGATCGTCCTCGGGTCGCTCCTGGTCGGCGGCATCGCCGGCTCCCTGCTCGGCATCGAGGAGCGGCTGGAACGGTTCGGGGGCTGGCTCCAACGGCGGCTGAGCCGCAGCCTGCCCACCCAGGGCGCGTCCGGGACCGACCGGCAGCGCTTCATCGAGGGCTTCGTCACCGCGTCGCTCGTCTTCTGCGTCGGCCCTCTGACCGTGCTCGGGTCCATCAACGACGGGATCGGCAACGGCGCCGACCAGCTGTTCCTCAAGTCGGCCCTCGACGGGTTCGCCGCGATCGCGTTCGCGGCATCCCTGGGATGGGGCGTCGGAGCCAGCGCCCTCGCCGTCCTGGTGGTCCAGGGGTCGCTGACCGTCCTGGGAGCCGCTCTCGGGGACGTCCTGCCGGCGGCCCACGTCGCCGCCCTGACGGCCACCGGGGGGCTGATGCTGGTGGGGGTCGCCCTCCGCCTGCTGCGCGTCCGACAGGTCCCCGTGGGCGACCTGCTGCCCGGGCTGGTCATCGCCCCGGCGCTCGTCGCGCTGGTCGCCGCCTTCTGAGGCCGGACGGGCGGCGAGCCGGCCGTCAGCGGAACCGACCGCGGCATCTCGTTCCCGTAAAGATTCCCTCTGCCGGCCCGAGGAACTAGGGTGGGCGCCGCCACGGGGGTCACAATGGGGCGCGGTGTGATGGCGGACACAAGGTCGCTACACTCCGGCGTCGGTTACTGCCCGAAGGCGACAGGAGACCCATGCACGTCCCCCTGCGACGAGTCACCGTGCTGATCGCGCTGGTGCTCGCATTCCTCACGGTGGGGGGGACGCCCGCACAGGCGTCGACCCCCACGACGACCGACGAAGCAGGTGCGCAGTGCGCCCTGCCCGAGCCGACCGACGACGACACGATCTCCATCCTCGGCCGGATCTGCGACCGCCGCGAGCAGCCTCAGGCCCCGGTCGAAGGCGTCCAGGTGACGGTCGAGGACGAGTCCGGCAACCCGGTCGGCGAGGCGACCAGCGCTGCCGACGGCACGTTCGTGGTCGACCTGCCCGGCACCGCGGTGGAGAACCTCGGCAAGACGTTCGTGGTCACCGTCGACGAGGAGAGCCTCCCCGAGGACACCAAGCCCGAGGTGCTCGAGCGCAAGGTGCCGATCAACCTCGACAGCGACACCTCGGTCACCTTCCCGATCGGCGACGCCGGACCGGGCGGGACCGGCACCGCGGCCCAGGCCCTTCAGCTCACCGTGGGAGGCCTGGTCTTCTCGGTGCTGCTGGCCATGGCCGCGCTGGGCCTGTCGATGATCTTCGGCACGACCGGGCTCACGAACTTCGCGCACGGCGAGCTGGTCACCTTCGGCGCCCTGGTCGCCTTCGCCTTCGACCAGCTGCCCGGCAAGATCAGCATCGGCGGCCTGAACGTCACGGTCATCGTCGGCGTGGTGGTCGCCTTCGTGGTCTCGGCCGCGTTCGGATGGCTCAACGACGCCGCCCTGTGGCGACCGCTGCGCCGGCGCGGCACCGGCGTCATCGCGATGATGATCGTCAGCATCGGCCTCTCGATCTTCCTCCGGAACGTCTACCAGTACTTCGGTGGAGCCCAGAGCCGGAACTACTCGCAGTACTCCGCGGTCCAGCCGTGGGAGATCGGACCGCTGCTGGTGACGCCCAAGGAGGTCGCCGTCGTGATCGTCGGCGTCATCGTCCTGGTCGCCACCACCTCGCTGCTGCAGTACACCCGGCTCGGCAAGGCCACCCGTGCGGTCGCCGACAACCCGGCGCTCTCGTCGGCCACCGGCATCAACGTCGAGCGCGTGATCTCGCTGGTGTGGATCGGCGGCGCCGCGCTCGCCGGCCTCGCCGGGGCGCTGCTCGGCATGACCCAGGGCTTCGACTACCAGATCGGCTTCAAGCTGCTGCTGCTGATCTTCGCCGCCGTCGTGCTCGGAGGACTGGGCACGATCTGGGGCGCGATCGTGGGCGCCTTCATCATCGGCCTGTTCACCGAGCTGTCCACGCTGCTCGTCCCCGCGGAGTTCAAGTTCGTGGGCGCGCTGCTGGTGCTCATCGTCGTCCTGCTGATCCGGCCCCAGGGCCTGCTCGGCAAGGCCCAGCGGATCGGCTGAGGGAGACATCGACATGGATCTGGGAAACATCATCGAGCTCTCGCTCCAGCAGGCGCTCGGGCCCACCGCGGTCATCTACGCGCTGGCCGCCATCGGGCTCAACGTGCACTTCGGCTACACCGGGCTGCTGAACTTCGGGCAGGCCGGGTTCATGATGGTCGCCGGCTACTCGCTGGCCTCGCTCGCCACCGTGTGGGGGCAGAGCCTGTGGCTGGGCGCCTTCATCGGCATCGTGCTGACCATCGTGCTCGCCCTGCTGCTGGGCGTCCCCACGCTGCGGCTGCGCGCCGACTACCTCGCGATCGTGACGATCGCCGCGGCGGAGGTCATCCGCCAGAGCGTCAGTGCCGCGGCCTTCTCCGACACCTTCGGCGGCCAGGACGGGCTGACCGACTTCATCGCCCCGTTCCGGGCGTTGAACCCGTTCAGCGAGCCGATCAACCTCGGGGTGGTCCGCTGGAGCGCCTACGACTTCTGGGTGATGACGGTCGGTTGGCTGCTCGTCGCGATCTGCTGCGTCGTGGTCTGGCTGCTCATGCGCAGCCCCTGGGGCCGGGTGCTCAAGTCGATCCGCGAGGACGAGGACGCCGTCCGCTCCCTGGGCAAGAACGTGTACGCCTACAAGATGCAGTCGCTGGTCATCGGCGGCCTCTTCGGTGCCCTCGCCGGCTTCATGACCGCGCTGCGGTCGGCCTCGATCGGCCCGTCGTTCTTCGCGACCGACGTGACGTTCTTCGCCTACACGGTGCTGCTGATCGGCGGCGCGGCGCGCGTGCTCGGCCCGGTCGTCGGCTCGATCATCTTCTGGTTCCTGATCACCGCCCTGGGCATCTTCTTCAGCCAGGCCACGCGCGGCGCCGACCCGCTGATCCCCGCGTGGATCATGACCTCGCAGCAGGCGAGCCTGATGCGCTTCATCTTCCTGGGCCTCGGGCTCATGCTGTTGATGATCTACCGACCACAAGGAATCTTCGGCGACCGGAGGGAGCTGGCGATCGATGCCCGCTGAGACGAGTACGACGACCGCTGCCCACGCCGCCGGCGCCGAGGCCGCCCGCAAGGCGCTCGCGGACGTGGCGCGCGAACCCGGCGCCAAGAAGCCCGACCCGATCGTGGTGGCCGACGACATCGTGCGCAAGTTCGGCGGCCTGACCGCCGTCGACGTGAAGCACCTGGAGGTCCAGCGGGGCGTCATCACCGCGCTGATCGGCCCCAACGGCGCCGGCAAGACCACGTTCTTCAACCTGCTCACGGGGTTCGACCGGCCCGACACCGGGACCTGGTCGTTCAAGGGCACGTCGCTGAACAACGTGCCGGCCTACAAGGTCGCGCGGATGGGCATGGTCCGCACCTTCCAGCTGACCAAGGTGCTCTCCAAGCTCACCGTGATGGAGAACATGCGGGTGGGCGCCACCGGTCAGCGGGGCGAGTCGGTGCTGTCGGCGATGTTCCGGCCGCTGTGGGCCGCGCAGGAGAAGGCGAACACCGAGAAGGCCAACGCACTGCTCGAGCGGTTCCTGCTCATCAAGAAGAAGGACGACTTCGCCGGCTCCCTGTCCGGTGGTCAGCGAAAGCTGCTGGAGATGGCCCGTGCCCTGATGGCCGACCCCGAGCTCGTCATGCTCGACGAGCCGATGGCCGGCGTGAACCCGGCGCTCAAGCAGTCGCTGCTCGGGCACGTGAAGTCGCTGCGCGACGAGGGGCGCACCGTGCTGTTCGTCGAGCACGACATGGACATGGTCCGTGACATCTCCGACTGGGTCGTGGTGATGGCCCAGGGCAAGATCGTCGCGGAGGGTCCCCCGGACTCGGTGATGAGCGACCCCGCGGTCATCGACGCCTACCTCGGGGCGCACCACGACGCGGTGCTCTCCTTCGAGGAGGAGGAGAAGATCCACGCGCAGGCCGCCCAGGAGGTCTTCACCGAGGAGAACCACCACCACGAGCAGGAGGGCCAGACCCCGTGAGCGAGACCACCCAGGACGACGTCCCCGGGCGCGAGGAGCACCTGCGAGCCGCCGAGGGCGCCGTGCTGCGAGCCGACGACCTGATCGCCGGCTACCTGCCGGGCGTGAACATCCTCAACGGCGCGGACCTGTACTGCCAGGAGAACGAGCTGGTGGGCATCATCGGTCCCAACGGCGCCGGCAAGTCCACCCTCCTCAAGGCCCTCTTCGGCCTGGTGAAGATCAAGACCGGCACGGTGCGCCTCAACGGCGAGGACGTCACGAACGAGCGGGCCGACAACCTGGTGACGAAGGGGATCGGGTTCGTCCCGCAGACCAACAACGTCTTCCCGTCACTCACCATCCAGGAGAACCTGGAGATGGGCGTCTACCAGCGACCGAAGTCGTTCAAGAAGCGCTTCGAGTTCGTCGGCGACCTCTTCCCCGCGCTGCTCGACCGGCGCGCCCAGCGGGCAGGCTCCCTGTCGGGGGGTGAGCGCCAGATGGTCGCTATGGGGCGCGCGCTCATGATGGAGCCTTCGGTCCTGCTGCTCGACGAGCCGTCGGCCGGCCTCTCCCCGGTCATGCAGGACGAGGTGTTCGTGCAGACCCGTCGGATCAACCGGGCGGGGGTGTCGGTCGTGATGGTGGAGCAGAACGCCCGCCGCTGCCTGCAGATCTGCGACCGCGGCTACGTGCTCGACCAGGGCCGCAACGCCTACACCGGCACCGGCTCCGAGCTGGCCAAGGACCCCAAGGTCATCGAGCTCTACCTCGGGACGCTCGCCAAGGCCTGATCGGCTTCGCCCGAGGCCCGGTCCGCCCCTGCAACGGGAGGGCCGGGCCTCGTGCTGTACGGGTGCGCAGTCCCGCGCCGCGCGTACGCACACGACGAAGGCCCCGGTCCTCGCGGACCGGGGCCTTCGCTCTCGACAAGCGCTCAGGCGGTGCCTGAGGTCAGTTCACGACACCGGAGACGGCGTCGACCTGCTTGTACTTGTTGTCCGCACCGTAGAGCTGGATACCGATCGTGCCGGTCGCCGGGCTTCCGGTGTCGTTCATGTCGGTCGGACCGCTGACACCCTCGTAGTCGATGTCCTCGCCGTCCGCGAGGAGACCCTTGCACTCCTCGAAGGTCGAGCACTGGGTGCCTTCCTTGGTGACGTTGATGATCTCGGCACCGATGGCGGTACCGTCGTCGTCGCCGGCCGCCTCGGCAGCCAGCGCGATGATCACCGCGGCGTCGTAGGACTGGGCGCTGTAGCTGAAGTCCTTGAGCTTGGGGTCGACCTCGAGGAGCCGGTCGTTGAAGCTCTCGTCGACCTCGGCCGGGACCGGGATGGTGCCCTTGACGCCCTCGAGGTCGAAGTTCTCGCTCGAGTAGTCGGCCGTGTTGCCGTCCACGAAGTAGATCTGCACGTCCTGCGGACCGACGCCCTTGGCGATCAGCTGCGGGACGATCTTCGTGGTCTCCTCGAAGGCGATGAGGACGATCGCGTCCGGCTTGGACGCGGCGACCTTGTTCACCTCCGCGGTGTAGTTCTGCGCGTCGGCCGCGTAGAGCACGAACTCGGAGACCGTGGCGCCCTTCTCCTGCAGCGTCGTCTGGACCTGCTCGGCCAGACCCTCACCGTAGAAGTCCTGACGCGCCATGATGGCGACGTTCTGGAAGCCGTCCTCGACCGCGAGGTTCGCCAGGACCTGGCCCTGGAGGCGGTCCGAGGGGGCGGTACGGAAGTAGAGACCGTTGTCGTCGTAGGTGTCGAAGCCCGCCGCGGTGTTGGCCGGCGAGAAGTGCACGACGCCCGAGCCGGTGATCTTGTCGATGACGCTCACCGAGACACCGGAGGCCGCCGCGCCGATGATGGCGTCGACGTTCTGGTTGAACAGCTTGTCGACCTCGGCGCCCGCGATGTCCGGGGTGCCGTCACCGGAGTCGGCGTCGAACTCCTCGACGTCCTTGCCGAGCACGCCCCCCGCTGCGTTGATGTCCTGGATCGCCAGGTCCACGCCGGCGAACTCCGGCGGGCCGAGGAAGGCGAGGTCACCGGTCTGCGGCAGCAGCGAACCGAGGCGCAGCACGCCGTCGCCCTTCGCCTCAGGAGCCTCGGAGCTCGTCTCGTTGGAACCTGGTTCCTCGGTGGTGTCGGTGTCGCCGCCACCGCAGGCGGTGAGCACCAGGGAGGCGCCGGCCAGTACGGCAGCCGTGCGCCAGGCGCGTGTAGAGCGGATCAATTTGTCCTCCGTCGCAGGGAGTCGGCGCGTCCCACAGTCGCAGCGGGGAACGCTCTTTCGAGACGCAACCTAGCGTCTCAGCCCCCCAGGAGGCTGCACCTCGGAGCAAAATGACGAGTGCTCGTTGCCGTTTCGTGACCTACGCGCTGCCGGAGCCCATCGTCGGTCCGTGGGTGAGGACTCCCTCGGCCACCTGGCGCATGGAGAGCCGCAGGTCCATGGCGGTCTTCTGGATCCAGCGGAACGCCTCGGGCTCGCTGAGCTGCAGCTGCTCCTGCAGGACGCTCTTGGCCCGGTCGACCGCCTTGCGGGTCTCGAGCCGCTCCTGCAGGTCGGCCACCTCGGCCTCGAGCAGGTGGAGCTCGGCGAACCGGCTGACCGCCATCTCCACGGCGGGGACGAGGTCGGACTTCGTGAACGGCTTCACCAGGTAGGCCATGGCGCCGGCGTCGCGGGCCCGCTCCACGAGCTCCCGCTGGCTGAAGGCGGTGAGGATGACGACCGGCGCGATGCGCTGCGAGGCGATCCGCTCGGCGGCGGCGATCCCGTCGAGCTTGGGCATCTTCACGTCGAGCACCACGAGGTCGGGCCGGAGCTCCTCCGCCAGCTCGACGGCGCGCTCGCCGTCGCCGGCCTGGCCGACGACGTCGTACCCCTCCTCGGCCAGCATCTCGGCGAGGTCGAGGCGGATGAGGGCCTCGTCCTCGGCGATGACGACGCGCCGCGGCGAGGTGGCGGGCTGGCTGGTCACGCCCGCAAGGCTAACGGGGTACGGCGGTGGGCCGCATGTCGAGGGGGCTACGCCGACTTGGAGACGCGGCGGCGGCGTTCCTCGAGGTAGAGGCGGACCTCCTCGCGCTCCACGCGACTACGGGACAGAGCGGTGGCGGCGGCGCGGGCGTTCGCGACCGCCCGGTCGGGTCGCAAGAGCCACTCGACGAGCCTGCGGATCGGTACGTGCATGTTCACCCCTGAGTGTTCCGAGCCAAAGCCTACTCATCGAGTCGAGAATGGCAACCGGACTTTCGTCCCGTGAGATGCGGT
>DASUEE010000214.1:0-17938 GCA_036275235.1 Acidimicrobiales bacterium
ACGCCGACGGGTTTACAGCCCGTTCCCTTTGGCCACTCGGGCACCGACCCAGGGGCGGGTCACCGTAGCAGCGGCACCGAGGAGCAGCCCAAGCGGTCGGCGCTAGCCTCCCGCGCCATGCCCAGCTTCGACGTGGTGAGCGAGTTCGACGTGCAGGAGGTCCGCAACGCCGTGGACCAGGCCTCCCGGGAGGCCACGACGCGGTTCGACTTCAAGGGCACCGACAGCTCGGTGGAGCTGCAGGGCGAGGAGGCCATCGTGCTCCGCTCGGGCACCGAGGACCGCCTGCACGCGCTGCGCACCGTGCTCGAGGAGAAGCTCGTGAAGCGCAAGGTCAGCCTGAAGGTGCTCGACCCCGGCAAGGTCGAGGAGGCCTCCGGGGGCTCGGCGCGCCAGACCATCGCCCTGCGGGCCGGGATCTCCTCCGAGAAGGCCAAGGAGCTGAACAAGTTCATCAAGGGCCTCGGCGTGAAGGGCATCCAGTCCCAGACCCAGGGCGAGGAGCTGCGGGTCACCGGCAAGAGCCGCGACTCGCTGCAGGAGGTCATCGCCGCGCTCCGCGAGGGCGACTTCGGCGTCCCCCTGCAGTTCCAGAACTTCCGGGACTGACCCCTACCGGGCCAGCGGGCCGAGGGAGAGCCGGAACAGCTCGCCCGCCCGCTGGATCAGCTGGCGCTGCGCCTGGTCGCGCGCGGCGCGCGCCTCCCAGTCGATGCTGCCCGCCAGCTGCGAGGCAGCCGCCTCGGCCACGGCGAGCCCACCCGAGGACGGGTTCCCCACGGCCTCGAACAGGACCGCGGCGTCGAGGCCGGCGACCGAGCGGCCGTCGACGAGGGGGCGGAGCAGCGAGGTGGCGAGCAGCGATCGGGGCACCCGCGGGGCCGGCGGGGTGCTGGGAGCATCGACGGGCCGCTGGGCCCGGACCTGCTCGACGACGCCGGGCAGCGCCGCCATGGCGTCGGCGAGCATCTGGTCGAGGACGGGCTTGGGGTCGGTGGCCTCGCCCGACGCGGTGTAGATGCCCAGGTGGAGGTGGGGCTTGCCGCCGCGGGCGTTGCCGCTGTCGCCGACGTAGCCGACGATGTCGCCGGTGCGCACGGCCATGCCGTTCTCGAAGCCGTCGGGCAGGGCCGACAGGTGCGCCATGTAGAAGTAGGAGCCGTCGGGCTGGAAGACCTTGACGTAGAGGCCGCCGAGGCCGCCGTTCCCGGCGGTGACCGTGCCGTCCACCGGCGAGCGCAGCGGCGTGCCGTGGGCGGCGAACACGTCGGTGCCCATGTGGAAGCGGAAGCCGGGCCCCCAGCGCGGGAAGTACCAGTCGTGGACGAAGGTGGCCACGCCGGCGACGGGGAATCGCCCGAAGCCGACCCGGATCGCCTCCTGCTCGCTCAGGCCGAGGGCGACGAGCTGCTGGACGGCGTCGTGGAGCGCCTTGGAGCTGTTGGCCGGGGAGCGCCGGATGCTGTCGATGACCGCCTGTGCCTCCGGCGGGATGCCGCGAGGGGCGCTGGTGGCGGTGCCGCCGTCGCCGCCGTCGGGTGGAGGTGCCTGGTCGGCGCCCTCGGCGGGCGGCTGGTCCTGGGTGGGAGCGGGGGCGGGCGCCGGCTCGCTCGGCTCCTCGCTCGGCGGCGGCGTGGGGACCAGGGGGTTCGGCGCCGCAGGCGGGGGCGGGGCCGTCGTGGTGGTCGTGGTGGTGGTCTCCTCCGGCGGCGGCGCGGTGGGCGGAGGGGGTGCGGTGGTCGTCGTGGTGGGACCCCACGGGAACAGCTGGGCCTGCGCCGGCGCCGCGACGACGAACACCACCAGGCCCACGGCGAGGGCCAGCAGCGCATGCGGTCGACGTCGGACTGCCATCCGTGACGGGTTCGCCACGGAGGGCACCGATCCCTGCCGATGACGGCCACACGGCCGTCACCGGTTCGTCACACGAGGGTCAGGATGCCCAGGTGCCGCCCCGCAGGCGGGCGACGCGCTGCTCGGTGGCCGGGTGGCTGCGGAACAGGTCCGCGAACTGCACCTTGCGGCCGGTGAGCGGGTTCACGATGAAGGCTTGGGCGTGGGCCGGGTCGATGTCCATGGGGACCCGGCCGGCGGCGACCTCGAGCTTCTCGAGCGCCCGCGCGAGCGGCTCACCGGTGCCGAGCAGCTTGGCGCCGCTCTCGTCGGCCTGGAACTCCCGGCTCCGGCTGAGCGCCATCTGCATGAGGCCGGCGGCCATCGGGGCGAGCAGGGCCATGGCGAGCATGCCGATCGGGTTGCCGCCCTCGTCGTCGCTGCGCCCGCCGCCCCCGAACATCGCCCCCCACATGGCCATGCGGGCGACGAAGGTGATGCCCATGGCGATGGCGGCGGCCACGGAGGAGATCAGGATGTCGCGGTTGCCGATGTGGGAGATCTCGTGGGCGAGGACGCCGCGGATCTCGTCCCAGGACAGGTGCTGGATGAGCCCCTCGGTGACGGCGACGGCGGCGTGCTCCGGGTTGCGGCCGGTGGCGAACGCGTTCGGCTGCGGGCTGGGAGAGATGTACAGCGCCGGCATCGGCATGCCGGCCAGCTGGGTGAGCTCTCGCATGGTGGCGAAGTACTGCGGGTGCTGCACCTCGTTCGCCGGCACGGCACGAGCGGCCTTGATGGCGAGCTTGTCGGAGAACCAGTAGGAGCCGCCGACGAACACGAGGCCGATCAGCAGCCCGATGGTGGCACCGCTGCCCCCGGCGATCCCGCCGCCGATGACGACGAGGAGGCCACCGAGGCCGGCGAGGAGGATGGCGGTCTTGGCGGTGTTGCGCATGGTCGCGTCTGTCGTTCCTGCACGCCCGGGTGCCCGGGTCGGGCACCGTTCACGGGGAAGAACGTATCGTGCGACCGCTGGGTTCCCGCCCGGCACGACCTGCTCCCCCGCCCCCGGACGACGCCTGCCGTGACCCCCCGACGCACCGTCCTGTACGCCGAGGACGAGGCGCCGCTGCGAGGCCTGGTCGAGTACTGGCTGGCCGACGCCGGCTACCGGGTGCTGCTCGCCGCCGACGGCGCCGAGGCCCTCGAGGCGGTCCGGGCCGAGCGGCCGGACCTGGTGATCACCGACGCGATGATGCCGAACCTCTCGGGCGACGAGCTCGTCGAGATCATGAAGGCCGACCCGGAGCTGCGCGACATCCCGATCGTGATGGCCACGGCGGCGGCGAGCCCGTTCCGGGTCGAGCGCATGCTGGCTCGGGGGTGCCACGCCGTGCTCGGCAAGCCCCTCGAAGAGGCGACGTTCCTCGCCGCCGCGGCCGCCGCGCTGGCAGCTGTCGCCGATGGGTCAGCCGAGGCCTGACCCAGCCACGACAGATCGGAGGGGGCCGGGCAGCGGGGACGCGTGGATCACGGCGAGGTGGGTGGTCGCCCGCGTGAGGGCGATGTAGAGCGGCGCCGTGCCGGCCGGACCGCCCACCAGGTCCGATGGTTCGACCACCACGACGCCGTCGAACTCGAGGCCCTTCACCGACTCCGGGGTGTGGACCTCGACGTCGTGGGGGACGACCTCGCGCAGGCCGGCGGCCCACGACGGCCCGGCGACGACGGCGGTGGTCCCCTCGGGCCGGCGGTCGCGCAGCCGGGCCGCCGTCTCGGCGACGACCCCGAGGAGCTCGGCGGCGCCGACCGAGAACGCCTCGGGCTCGTGACCGCTGCGGCGCGCCGCCCGCGCCCGTCCGGGCGCCGCGGCGAAGGGGTCGGCCCAGGCCATCACCTCGGTCGGGGTGCGGTAGTTCACGTGCAGCTCGTGGCGGCGGGCCGGGTGGCGGGGCTCGATGCAGCGGACCACCTCGTCCCACGACGCCGGCGACCACGGGGCGGTCCCCTGGGCGAGGTCCCCGACGATGGTCATGGCCTGGTTCGGGCAGGTGCGCGCCACCATCCGCCAGGCCATCGGCGAGAGGTCCTGGGCCTCGTCGACGAGCACGGTGCCCCACACCTCGGGGACGTCGGGTGGGCGCTCCGTGGGCGGCGCGGTGCCGGTGTCGACGCGGATCTCGTCGAGGACGCTGCGGCGGAGGTCGGCCTCCATCACCGGGTCGAGGCCCTGCTGGATCCCGGTCATCGACGCCTCGACGTGCTCCATGACCCGGTCGACCAGGAACTGCTCGTCCTCGGTGGGTTCGGCCGACACCGCCGTGGCGCGGGGCAGCGGGCCCAGGAGGGCATGGGCCTCGTGCAGGAGGGGGACGTCGGCGTGGGTCCAGGTGACCTCGGTCCATCGGGCGGATCGGGGCCGGTGCAGGAGGGCGAACTCGTCCTCGCGGAGGAGGCCGCCCCGAGCCGCGTGGCGCAGCAGGGCGTGCGAGCCGAACAGGTCGTGCAACAGCTCCTGGGGCCGGAGCACCGGCCACACGCGCTCGAGCAGCTCCCGGAAGGCGGGGGTCGAGGAGAGCCTGGCGGCGAGGCCGTCGCGCCCCGGGTCGCGCATGCGGTCCTCCTTTGCGGTGTTGCGCCGCACGAGCTCGGCGTAGAGCGCGTCGACGAGGTCGGACTCCACCACCCGCCGGCGCTCGTTGTGGGTGCCCACCAGCTGCCGGCCCTCGTCGACGACCGCGTTCACGACGTCGGCGTCGAGCTTCAGCAGGAACCGGCCGACGGGGACCGCCACGCCGGCGCGCACGTGGCGCTGGCGGGTCCGAACGGCGCGCCGGAGCAGGCGGGCCATGCGCAGGTCGGCCTTCACCGTGGCGACCGCGAGGTCCGGGTCGGGCACGGCCTCGACGCCGGGGAACAGGTCGTGCACGGTGGCGAGGCGAGCGTCGTGCTCGCCGAGGGCGGGCAGCACGTCGCGGACGTGGTCGAGGAAGCGCCCGTTCGGGCCGAGGAGCAGCACGCCCTGGCGGTCGAGGACCTCCCGGTACGTGTAGAGCAGGTAGGCGGCGCGGTGGAGCGCCACCACCGTCTTGCCGGTGCCCGCACCGCCCTGGACGATGGTGATGCCGGCCATCGGGGCGCGGATGACCTCGTCCTGCTCGGCCTGCACCGTTGCCACCACGTCGGTGAGCCGGCCGGTGCGCGGTGCCTCGAGGGCGGCCAGCAGCGCCGCTTCGCCGAGCAGCGCCTCGTCGTCGCCGGTCACGCCAGCGAGCACCACGTCGTCGATGCCGAGCAGGCGTCGGCCGCGGCAGCGGAACGCACGGCGCCGGCGCACGCCCATGGGGTCCGCCCGCGTGGCCCGGTAGAAGCCCTCGGCCACCGGCGCCCGCCAGTCGACCACGAGCTGGTCGTGGTGCTCGTCGAACACGCCGACCCGCCCGACGTGGAACCGCCGCCCGAGCTCGCCCACCGGCTCCTCGAGGTCGAGGCGCCCGAACACCAGCGGCGGGTCGCCCCAGCGGAGCTGGGCGAGGCGGCGTCGGGCATCGGCGGTGGCCCGCTCCCGCTGGAAGCGGTCCTGGTAGGTCCCGCCGGCGCCGGCGTCGTCGTCGAGCGGGGCCGGCTCGGCGCCGGCGGCGCCCTCGCGCAGGCGGTCGAGGGCGGCGTAGGCCCGATCGATGTGGGCCTGCTCGCGCTCGAGCTCCTGGCGCTCGGCCCCGGCACTCACTACGTGTGGTACCCGCTGTGGATGTAGACGCAGGGCACGCCCTCGTCGTGGAACATGTCGACGTTGCGCTGGTCGTCCTCGAAGGCCAGGCGCAGCTCGAAGCCGTAGTCGCGCAGCTCGTGGACGGTGAGACGCTTGAAGCTGGGGGCCGCCATGTAGTCACCCCAGTCGCGCATCACGAGCAGGTCCCAGCGCAGGTCGTAGCGCTGCAGCCAGGCCAGGGTCTGGGGCTGCACCCGGATCGGCCGGGCGGTGAGCAGCACGATGCGCAGGCCGTCGTCGAGGCACTCCAGCACCCGGGCCACCTCGGCGATGAGCTCGTCCTCGCCGCACTCCGCGAAGAACGTCTCCCAGTCGCGGCGGGGCCACTCGAGGTAGTGCTGGCGCCGGGTTGCGTCGGACAGGACGCCGTCGAGGTCGAACACCACGGCCGGACCGGGCGCGACGGCGCCGTCGCGCCAACGCCAGTTCTCCGGATCGGACCAGCTGCTGCGGAGGGCCATCACTCGAGCGTGCGGTCGAAGACGGACGCGACGAGGAGCTGGCCGCGCACCGCGCCGTCCGGGTGGGCGCCGGTGTGCACGTTCACGTAGTGCTGGTCGGGTGCGCCGGCGAGGCGCTCGATGACCTCGTCGGAGACCTCCGTGCAGGCATCGCGCCAGCGCGCCTCACCGCCGATGGTCTCGCCCGGCGCGCCCAGGTCGACGAGCACGGGCCCGGCGGCCCCGGTCGCGCCGTCGTGGATGTGGGCGCCGGTGACCTCGGCGCTCAGCCCCGCGACGTCCACGTCGACGCAGAGCACCCCCTCCACCAGCTCGGCCTCGAAGCGGCCGGCGGCCTCGGGATCGCCCGGACCGGGGACCTCGGCGTCGGGGGTGAGGTCGGCGACGAGGAGCACGTCGCCCAGGCCCTCGTCGGCGCTGCCGGCGTCGGGGCCGTCGCCCGCCGGGGCGTCGGCGGCGTCGGTCGTGGTGGACGCCTGCGTGGTGCTGGTGGTCACGTCCGGATCCCCGTCGTCCTGCGCCGCCTCGCCGCCGTCGTCCTCGGCCGGCGCCGCCGTGGTGGTGCTCGGCGCCGTGTCGTCGTCGTCGCCCCCGCAGGCCGCGACCACGAGGGCGATCAGCAGGAGGGGTCCCAGCACGCGGCGCATCGGTCGGAGGCTACCGGCGGTCCGGAGGGCTGGACGCGGGGGCGTGGGGGTACGGAGCGCCGGTGCGAACCGGCCGGCGCCTCGCCATCCTCGCCGCATCCACGGTCCTGGCCGCCTCCGCGTGCGCCGCGCCCATGGCCCTCGGCCCTGACGTCCCGCCCACCGACCCTGCCACCGCCACGCCGGTGGGCGAGCCTGCGACGCCGAGCGGCGACGCCGCCCTGTGCTCGGTCCTGCCCACGCGCGTCGTCGGCGACCTGATCGGCACCGGCACCCCCTTCGACGCGTCGGGGGCCGGGTCGCAGTGCACCTGGCGGGCCGAACCGCCGGCCGCCGCCGCCGGCGGACCCGTCGTGCAGGGCGCCCTGCTCGACGCCGGCGCGTTCCACTCCGGCCGGCCGGCGCCGGAGGACCCCACGGTCCTCTCGGTCGACGACCTGCACCACGTGGGCGACGAGGCCTTCGTGGTGCACCTCGCCGACGGCGCGCCCACCACGCTGTACGTCCGCGACGGTCAGCGCACCCTGTCGCTGTGGCTCGACGACGTCCCGCTCAGCCCGCAGGCCACCGAGCGCTCGCTCGCCCGCATGGCCGCCCTGCTGCTGAACCTGGCCTGAGCGTCCTACTCCTCGCTGCCGCCGGCGGCGCGGGTCTTGATCTCGTCGACGACGCCGGCGTCGGCGAGGGTGGTGGTGTCGCCGAGGTCACGCCCCTCGGCGACGTCGCGCAGCAGGCGGCGCATGATCTTCCCCGAGCGGGTCTTGGGCAGCTCGGGCACGAGCACCACCGTCTTGGGCTTGGCGATCGGGCCGATCTCCTGGGCGACGTGCTGGCGCAGCACCTCGCCGAGGTCCTCCCCCTCGGCCGCCTCGCCCCGCAGGATCACGTAGGCGATCGGGACCTGGCCCGTGGTGGGGTCGTTGGCGCCCACGACCGCCGCCTCGGCCACCGAGGGGTGGGACACGAGCGCCGACTCGATCTCCGTGGTGGACAGGCGGTGACCCGACACGTTCATGACGTCGTCGACGCGACCGAGCACCCACCAGTAGCCGTCGGGGTCGATCTTGGCGCCGTCGCCGGCGAAGTAGCGGCCGTCGAAGCGGGACCAGTACGTGTCCCGGTACCGCTCGTCGTCGCCCCAGATGCCACGCAGCATCGCCGGCCACGGCTCGGTGATGGTGAGGTAGCCGCCGCCCTCGGCCACCGGCTTCCCCTCGTCGTCGACGAGCTCGGCGGTGATGCCGGGAAGCGGGTGGGTGGCGGAGCCGGGGCGGGTGGTGGTGACGCCGGGGAGCGGGCTGATCATGATCCCGCCGGTCTCGGTCTGCCACCAGGTGTCGACGATGGGGCAGCGCTCGCCGCCGATGACCTCGTGGTACCAGATCCAGGCCTCGGGGTTGATCGGCTCCCCCACCGTGCCGAGCAGCTGCAGCGACGACAGGTCGTGGCCGTCGGGCTCCTGGCGACCCCACTTCATGTAGGTCCGGATGGCGGTGGGTGCCGTGTAGAACTTCGTGACCCCGTACCGCTCGATGATGTCCCAGATCCGGTCGTTGCCCGGGTGGTTGGGCACCCCCTCGTACATCACGCTGGTGACGCCGTTGGTGAGCGGCCCGTAGACGATGTAGCTGTGGCCGGTGACCCAGCCGATGTCGGCGGCGCACCAGTAGACGTCGGTCTCCGGGTGGATGTCGAAGACGTACCGGTGCGTGAAGGCGACCTGGGTGAGGTAGCCGCCCGTGGTGTGCATGATCCCCTTGGGCTTGCCCGTGGTGCCCGAGGTGTACAGCAGGTACAGCAGGTCCTCGCTGTCCATCTCCTCGGCCGGGCAGTCGGTGGACGCGCCCTCGACGAGCTCGTGCCACCAGCGGTCGCGCCCCTCGGTCATCGGCGGGTCGGTGTGGCAGCGGTCGACCACCACCACGTGCTCGATGGTGGTGGTGTCGGCCAGCGCGACGTCGACCGCCGGCTTCAGGGTGGAGGGCTCGCCGCGCCGGTAGCCGGCGTCGGCGGTGACGAGCACCTTGGCCTCGGCGTCGTTGATGCGGTCGGCGAGGGCGTTGGACGAGAAGCCCCCGAACACCACCGAGTGCGGCGCGCCGATGCGGGCGCACGCGAGCATCGCCACGGGCAGCTCGGGGATCATCGGCAGGTAGAGGCACACGCGGTCGCCCTTGCGGACGCCGAGGTCCTTGAGGACGTTGGCGAAGCGGCACACCTCGTCGAGCAGCTCGGCGTAGGTGATGGTGCGGGTGTCCCCCGGCTCCCCCTCCCAGTGGTACGCCACCTGGTCACCCCGCCCCGCGTGCACGTGGCGGTCGAGGCAGTTCGCCGACACGTTGAGGGTCCCGCCGACGAACCACTTGGCGTACGGCAGCTGCCAGTCGAGGACCTGGTCCCAGTCGGACCGCCACGTCAGGAGCTCCCGCGCCTGGCGCTCCCAGAACGCCAACCGGTCCCGGTCGGCCTCCTCGTACAGCGAGCGGTCCGACACCAGCGACCGGTCGCGGACCTCGGCTGACGGCGGGAAGGTGCGGGTCTCGGCCCCGAGGGCCTCGATGGCGGCCCCGGCGCGGTTCCCGGATCCGGACGACGTCTCGGACATGGCGGTCGATCCCCCTGGTGTGGAACGGCGAGCGGCGGCGACCGTAGCGCGAGCCGCCCGGGCCTGCGGTCGGCCAGGCTGCATCCATGACCGACGCACCCGGCGGGTTCGACCTCGACCAGGTCGACCGCCTCCTCACCACCACGAAGCAGGTGCGCAAGCGCCTCGACCTCACGCGGCCGGTTCCCCGCGCCCTCCTCCTCGAGTGCATCGACATCGCCCAGCACGCGCCGATGGGCGGCAACCTCGAGCGGAACCGGTGGCTCGTGGTGGACGACCCGGAGCTGAAGGCGGCGATCGCGCCCCTGTACCAGGACGTCGGCCGCCCCTACCTCGCGGCCAACGCCGCCGCCCCGGTCGACGAGGCCCAGCAGCGGGTCATCGACTCCGCCACCTTCCTCGTCGACCACATCGCCGAGGTGCCGGCGATGGTCATCGCCCTGCGCCTCGATCGCCTGCCGGCGGGGGCGAGCAACGCCGAGATCGCCGGCTACCACGGCTCCGTGGCACCCGGGGTGTGGAGCTTCCAGCTGGCCGCCCGCGCCCGCGGCCTGGGTTCGGCGTGGACCACCTTCCACCTCGTGCACGAGCAGGCCGTGGCCGAGCTGCTCGGCATCCCGGACACCGTCACGCAGGTGGCGCTGCTGCCCGTCGGCTTCTACACGGGCACGTCGTTCACACCGGCCACCCGTCGCCCGGCGCGCGAGATCACGTCCTTCAACCGCTGGAAGCAGTTCGCCTGATCAGGCCGGCTCGTCGAGGCGGCGCAGCAGCGTGCGGGGCGCCTTGAGCCGGTAGCTCTGCTCGAGAACGTCGGCGAGCAGGTCCTCGTCGACCACGTCGAGGCGGACGAGCATGGCGCCGTGGCCGTGGTAGTGGGCCTGGTCGAAGAGCGCGCCGTCGGAGGTCTCGATCCAGGCCCGCTTCTCGGCGACGTCGACGAACACGACGAGCACCGGGCCGTCCTCGTCGACCCCCTTGCGGTCGTGCTCCGCCTCGCCCCACAGGCGGCAGAACGCCTTGCCGCGTACCTTGAGCGCCGGCGTGCCGTACGACGTCGAGACCTCCACCTCGGGGAGCTGGGCCCCGATGCGGATCACGTCGTCGAAGTCCACGGAGGAAGGCTAACGCCCGTCCGCCCGGGTTGACAGCAAAGCTGAACGACGTTCATGATGTGAACGTGGTTCAGCTCTCCGCCGTCCCCGATCCCGCCGAGGTGCCCGAGCGCGCCGGCGGCGCAAGGGAGCGCAACCGGCTGGCCCGCCACCGCAGCTACCTGCGCGCCGCGCTGCGCGTCATCTCCGAGGAGGGCCTCGACGCCCTGACCATGCAGCGCCTGGCCGCCGAGGTCGGTGCCTCGGTCGGCAGCGTCTACACGTACTTCTCGTCCAAGGGCGCCCTGGTCGCCGAGGTGCAGCGCGAGGCCGTCGAGCGCCTCGCTGCCTCCGCGGTCCGCCTCGGCGGCGAGGTCGACGCGGTGGTCGCCGGCGAGCCGGCCGGCGTGGCGCTGCTGACCCCGGTGGTCGCGTTCGGCCGCTGGTGGCTCACCGCCGACACGACCCACCCCGAGGAGATGCGGCTCCTCCTCCTGCTGCTGTCGGACCACCGCGAGGTCGTCCCCGTCGACGAGGCGGGCCGGGTGGTGCCGGCGGCACTGCGGCTGCTGGCCCTCGCCGAGTCCCGGCTCCGGGCGGCCGCCGACGCCGGCGTGCTCGGCAGCTGGCCCGACGGCGGCACGCCCGAGCAGCGCACGGTCGCCCTCGCCGCCGCGCTCACCGGTTGCCTGCAGCTGCAGGTCGTCCAGCGCTGGGACCCCGACCTGCTCGACCCTCGCGCCACCGGCCGACACGTCCTCGACGCCCTGCTCCTCGGCTGGGGCGCCGAGCCCGCGGCCGTCGCCGCCGCCCACCACCTCGTCGACCGCCTGGAGGCCACCGGTCCCCTGGCCCGTCCCGCCACCTGAAGGAACCGCACCGTGCCCTCCCCCGAACTCGCCCCGCTCCTCCTCGGCCTGCCCCTCGGCGCCGTGCTGTGGACGTTCATGGAGTACGTCCTGCACCGCTTCGCCTTCCACGAGGCGCGGGGGAGGAACTACGGCTCTCGCGAGCACCTGCGCCACCACGGGTCCGAGGACACCGTGCTCGAGAGCTGGTACCTGTCCTGGACCGGCGTGCTGCTGCTGTCGCTCGGCGCCATCCCGCTGCTCGGTCGCCTCGCCGGCCACGCCGACCTCGGCTGGGGCGTCGGCGTCGGCTACCTGCTCGCCTACGGCTTCTACGACCTGGTCCACTGGCGGGCCCACCGACGCCCGGTCGCCAACGCCTACGAGGCCCGCGTCCGCAAGCACCACTTCATCCACCACTTCCACGCCCCGCTCCAGAACCACGGCGTGACCACCGCCTTCTGGGACAAGGTGTTCGGCACCCACGTCGAGCTCGACGTCGTGCGGGTCCCGCGTCGCCTGGCGATGCGCTGGCTGGTGGACGAGCACGGCGACGTCCGGCCCGAGTACGCCGGGACCTACGAGCTGCGCGGCGCCCGCCCGCTCGACGACGCCCAGCGTGAGACCGATCGGGAGCTGGCCTTCGCCAACCAGGCGCCGCTCGTCTGACCCCGCGTTCTGGGGTGCCGATTCCCGCACATGCGCGGGGATCGGCACCCCAGAACGGATCAGGCGGCGACGGCCTCGCGGGTGGGGGAGCCCACCCGGGCGGCGAAGGCGAGGAGGTGCTTGGTGGTGCGGCCGGGCACCTCGACCTGGGGCATGTGGCCGACGCCGGGCAGCGCCACGAACTCGAGGTCGGCGCAGTCGCGCTCGAAGCGGCGGCGGCTGCTGATCAGGGTGAGGCGGTCGCGCGTGCCCCACAGCGCCATGACCGGGACCTCGATCGCGCACAGGTCGACCGGGTCGGCGTGCAGGTACTCGGCCGGGACGCGAGCGGCGAGCTCCAGCAGCGATCGCCGGCGGGCGGGGTCGTCCCAGTGCTGGGCCCACCCACGGACGAAGCCGCGGGGGACGCGGTTCGGGCGGCCGAAGCCGACCGCCCGCATGACGCTGGGTGCGACGGTGCGGCGGACGGCGTCGGCCACCGGGTGCTCCGGCGGCGTGCGGAAGCGCTCGGTGTCGAGCACCCGGAACCAGACGGGGTGGTCGAAGGAGGCCGGCGAGATCGCCACGGTGCCGAGCACGAGCTCGGGGTGGTGCTGGGCCAGGAGGAGGGCGTGGGCGCCGCCGAGGGAGTTGCCCACGACCACGACGGGGCGTCCGTCGTCGGTCTCGCGGGCCGCCGCCGCGGCGAAGGCCACGAACTGCTCGACGGCCGGGAGGTCGGGGTCGAGCGCGTCGGCGAAGCCGTGGGAGGGCTGGTCGACGGCCATCGACCCGTGGCCGGCGTCGGCGAGCCGGCGCTGCACCCGCTGCCAGCAGTCGGCGCTGTCGGAGAAGCCGTGCAGGAACAGGAAGCGGACCCTGCCGGCTTCGCCGTCGGCGCACACGGCGCGGGTGGGGACACCGCCGATGGTACGGCGGTGCTCGCGGAGCAGCTGGCGCATGCGCCTCCTTGCCCGGCTCAGTCCGAGAGCAGACCGTCCAGGCGCTGGACCGTGTCGATGAACTCCTCGACCATGTCGAGCACGACGCGGGCCGCCGGCTGCACGGTGTTCATCGAGCCGACGATCTGGCCGACGAAGTAGGTGGACAGGCGCCGGGCGCCCTCGTCCTTGGCGGCCACCCGAGCGATGCGGCGCTGGGCCTCCGCGACCAGGAACGACTGCAGGGGCATGCCGAGCGTGCCGGGCGAGTCCTCCGCCTCCCAGGCGTCGGTCCACTCGGTGCGGATCATGCGAGCCGGCTTGCCGGTGAGCGAGCGGGACCGCACCGTCCCCGACGACGGGGCGGCGAGGAACTTGTCCTTGATCACGTCGGAGGTCTCGGCCTCCTGCGTGGTGAGCCAGACCGACCCGCACCACACGCCCTCGGCACCGAGCGCCAGGGATGCGGCGATCTGCCGGCCCCGACCGATGCCTCCGGCGGCGAGCACCGGGGCCGTCACGGCGTCGACCACCTCGGGGACCAGCACCATGGTGGCGACCTCGCCGGTGTGGCCGCCCGCCTCGGTGCCCTGGGCGATGATCAGGTCGGCGCCGGCCTGGTCGTGGCGGATGGCGTGCTCGAGGGAGCCGGCGAGGGCGGCCACCGGGATGTCGCCCTCGGCCTTCGACCGCTCGATCAGCCACGGCGGCGGCGGGCCGAGCGCGGAGGCCATGAGCGACACGCCCTTCGCGAACGCCACGTCGACGAGCGGGGCCATCGAGCGGGGGTCGACCCGCATGCCGCCGAACGCGTCGCGGTTCGGCGCGCCCTCCTCGGCCGGCAGCGGGGGGATCCCGTTCTGGTCGAGGAGCCGGTCGAGCCAGTCGCGGTGCTCGGCCGGGATCAGGTCGCGCAGGGAGGAGGCGTCGAGGCCACCGTCGTCGGCGCCGACGTACTTCTGGGGGATGAGCAGGTCGACGCCGAAGGGCTTGCCCTTTGTCTCCTGCGAGATCCAGTCGAGATCGATCTCGAGCTGCTCCGGGCTGTGGGCGACCGCCCCCAGAACGCCCATCCCGCCGGCGTTGGTCACCGCCGCGACGACGTCGCGGCAGTGGCTGAAGGCGAGGATCGGGAACTCGATGCCCAGGCGGTCGGTGACGGCGGTGCGCATGCCGCCACCGCAGGCCCTGCGGCACCGCTCGGTTGCCGTCCCAGCCGTTAGCGTCATCGCCGTGTCGCAAGAGGTGATCCCGATCCTGCGCGTCGCCTCGGTGGACCGGGCCGTCGGCTGGTACGAGCAGCTCGGGTTCACCAAGGAGTGGGAGCACCGCTTCGCCCCGGATCTCCCGGCGTTCGCGTCGATCGTTCGCGGGCGGGCCCACATCTACCTGTCGGAGCACGACGACGACGCCAGCCCCGACACGCTGGTGTACATCCGCCACAGCGAGCTCGACGCCCTCGCCGCCCAGCTCGGCGAGGCGATCATCGAGGTGCCGTGGGGTCGCGAGCTGAAGGTGGAGGACCCCGACGGCAACCGGCTCCGCATCTCGGACCCGATCGACGACTGACGCGACCACCGGTCACCTGACCGCGATGTCCCGCCGGCGAAACGAGGCGAGCCCGCCGGCGACCAGCGCGACGGCCAGCGCGGACAGAACGAGGAGCGGGGCGGGGCGGAGGGCCTCCGCGGGCACGCCCGGCAGGTGGTACAGCGGCGAGATGGCCCGGAGCCAGCCGGGCAGGCGGAGCAGCTCCCCGAAGAACTCGACGAGCACCGCGGCCGCCAACCCCGCCCACGCCACGGCGGCCAGGCGCGGTGAGGCGCCGTAGAGGGCGACGGCGATCCCCCCGAGGACGAGCACGGCGGGCACGGTGACGAGCGAGGCGCCGACCAGCCGGACGACCTCCCCGGCGTCGCCGGAGACGATCGCGTAGGCGACGCCGACGCCGAGCCCGCCGGCCCCCACCACGGCGATCGTGCCGAACCCGGCGATGGCCAGGTGGCTGGCCGCCCACCGCCAGCGGCTCACCGGCCCGCCCAGGACCGGGTCGGCGCGCCCGGCGACCTCCTCGCCGCGCAGTCGCATGACCGAGGAGATCGTGAAGCCGGCCGCCAGGAGGCCCTGGAGGACCAAGGTGGTCGCGAAGTAGGCGTCCGCGAGGTCGACGCCCTCGAGCTGGGCCAGGAACTCGGCCAGCGTCGGGTTCTCCTCGATCATCTCGTCGACGTCCTGGCCGATCGACCCGTAGAGGGCGCCGATGGTGAACAGCCCGAGCATCCACGCGACGAGCGGGCCGCGCTGGAGGCGCAGGGCGAGGCCCTCCGGCCGGATGGCCCACCGGGGGGCGCGCGCCGGGCCGGGTCGCGGAGCGAGGATCCCCGAACCGAGGTCGCGGCGCGTCGACAGCCAGAACGCCCCGGCCACGGCGGCGAACGTGAAGGCCACGGCGATGGCGAGCGGCCACCAGCGCTCGTCGGCGAAGGCGCGCACCCCCTGGGACCAGCCGATCGGCGACAGCCAGCGGTGCCAGCTCCCGCTGATGTCGCCGATCGCCCGCAGCGTGAACGCGGCACCGAGGGCGACGGAGGAGAAGGCGAGCGACGCACGGCTCGTCGAGGCCAGCTGGGCCGTGACGGCGGCGATGCCCGTGAAGGCGAGGCCGCACGCCGCGAAGGACGCCGCCAGCACCAGGGAGCCGACGACCGGGTAGTCGAGGGCGACGAACCCGACGCCGCAGACGGCGGCGAGGACCACGTTGGCAGCGGCGACCACGAGCACCGCCGCCGCGGTCGGTGCGTGCCGGCCCACCGGGTTGGCGCGCACCACCTCGGTGCGCTCCTCGTCCTCCTCCTGGCGGGTGTGGCGGTTGACGAGGAAGATGCTCATCAGGGCCACGCCGATGCACGTCCACAGCTGCACCTCGTTGACGAGGATCACGCCGATGTTCGGGTCGTCGAAGCCGTGCCCGGGACCCGCGAACGCGACCAGGGCCGGGTTGTCGCCGAACAGGCTGGCGTAGGTGTCGATGGCCTCCTGGTCCGGGTACACCGGCGGCAGCGAGGCTGCCGACCCGACGATGGTGCCGCCCAGCGCCACCAGCCAGACCGGCAGGCGGAACCGGTCGCGGCGCAGCGCCAGCCGGACCAGTCGCCCGAGGCCCGCGAGCGTGCGCATCAGCCGGCGTCGGCGTCGACGCCGGCCTCGGCCAGCTCGTCGCCGTAGTGGCGCAGGAACAGCTCCTCGAGGGTGGGCGGGTTGCTGGTGAGGGCGACCACGCCGAGGCCGGCCAGGTGCGACACGACCTCGTCGAGCCGATCGCTGTCGACGTCGAAGCCGGCCCGGTGGCCGTCGACGACGAGGTCGTGGACGCCCGGGTGGCCGGCCAGGACCGAGGCTGGTTCGCGCGTCTCGACGGTGATCGTGGTGCGGGTCAGGTGCCGCAGCTCGTCGAGGGTGCCGTGCTGCACGGCGCGCCCCCGGCGGATGATCGTGACCCGGTCGCAGAGCTTCTCGACCTCGGCGAGGATGTGGCTCGACAGCAGCACGGTGCGACCCTCGGCCTTGGCGTCGAGCACGCAGTCCTGGAACACCGCCTCCATGAGGGGGTCGAGACCGGCGGTGGGTTCGTCGAGGATGAGCAGCTCGGCGTCGGACGAGAGCCCGGCCACGAGCGCCACCTTCTGGCGGTTGCCCTTGGAGTAGGTGCGCGCCGGCTTGCGGGGGTCGAGGTCGAAGCGCTCGACCAGCTGGTCGCGGCGGCGCACGTCGATGCCGCCGCGCAGCTCGCCGAGGATGTCGATGATCTCGCCGCCGGTGAGGTTCGGCCACAGGTTCGTCTCGCCGGGCACGTAGGCGAGGCGTCGGTGCAGCGCCACGGCGTCCTGCCACGGGTCGCCCCCGAACAGCCGTGCGTCGCCGGAGTCCTGGCGGAGCAGGCCGAGCACGATGCGCATGGTGACGGTCTTGCCGGAGCCGTTGGGCCCGAGGAAGCCGTGCACCTCGCCGGGAGCGACGGTGAGATCGAGCCCGTCGAGGGCCCGGGTCGACCCGAAGGTCTTGACCAGCCCGATGCACTCGATGACGTCGGCCACGCCCGCGACGGTACTGCCGGCACCTCGTTCCGGGACGCAGGGCACGCCCCCGGCCCCGCACCCTCGCGGCCCGGAACGCTCAGGGTGTGGGCGCCCGCCACTCCCCCACGGCGAACGCCCCGAGGCCCGTCGGATCGAGGAGCGCCTCCGCCTCCACGATCCGGCTGCGCATGCGCACGGCGGCGAGGTCGGGCGCTGCCGCGTGCTCGGCCCAGTGCCGCCGGCCCTCCTCGACCAGCTCGTCGACGCCGTGGCGGCGCAGCCAGCTCGCCTGGTCGAGGGTCTCGTCCGGCGGTGGCAGCTGGTCCCACGGGACCACGACGGTGACGTCGCGCGTGCCCGGTGCGGCGAACGGGGCGTCGACGCGCTCGTGGCCGGCGAACGCGCGGACCCAGTCGGTCCACGGTCGGGAGGCGAGCGCCCGCGTCGAGTCGGCGTAGTCGAGGCACAGGAGCCGACCGCCGGGGCGGAGCCGGCGCCGGGCGTCGGTGACCCATGCCGCCGCCCGCGCGGCCACGGGGATGCGGGCGCCGCCCGTGTCCGGCACGGTGGCGCCGTCGTCGCCGACCTCGACGGGACGCCACCCGTCGGGCGTGCGCTCGAGGAGGCCGAAGGGGAGGTTGTCGAGCAGCTCGTTGGCGACGATCACGTCGGCCACCGGCGGCAGGTCGGCACGGGACGTGACGCCGTCGGGGTGCAGCTCGCGCTGGGCGGCTGTGCGCTCGACGCAGACGAGGTGCAGGGCTGCGCCGCAGACCGGCTCGGCGGCGAGGATCGTCTGGGCGAGCGTCCCGGGGCCGGCGCCGGCGTCGACCACCACCCACTCGTCGGGCCGGCCGGCGTCTTCCCACCAGGCGTCGAGCGCCCGGGCGAGGACGGCGCCGAACAGCGGCCCGACCTCGGGGCTGGTGACGAACGACGCGCCTCGCCGCCCGGCCCGCCCGCCGGTCTCGTAGAAGCCGCCGGCCGCGTACAGCGCCCGCTCGACGAAG
>DASUEE010000215.1:0-3574 GCA_036275235.1 Acidimicrobiales bacterium
CTCGCCGACCCCGACGTCTACGCCGACGCCGACCGGCTCACCGAGCTCACCACCGCGCTCGACGCGGCCAAGGACGTCGCCGTGCGCCTCATGGCCGAGTGGGAGCAGTCGGCCTCGCGCCTCGAGCGGATGGGCTGACGCCGGCCGAGCGTCACCCGTCGAGCCAGGAGGCGCCCGAGACCTCGACCCAGCCCTTCGGGTCGGCGAGCACCTCGTCCACCTCGGAACGGCCGAAGGAACCGGTCGCTGACCAGCCGGTGGAGGACGCCACGATCGTTCGGTCGGCGGCGGACAGGTGTCGGACCTGCCCCGACACCACGTCGCGCACCTGCGCGTCGAGGTGGTCGAGCTCGTTCTGCGACCCGGCGTCGCAAGCGTCGCACCCGCACGCCGGCGAGCTTCCGAACACGACGGCGGGGTGGCCCAGCGCGATCGTCACACCAGTGGGCCGCTCACCGTCGGAACCGGCGTAGGCCAACGTCATCGGCAGCGCGCCCACTGCGTTCGGGATGAGCCGATCCACCCGCCGATACCGAGCACCGTCGTCCACGGCCCACCGAGGAACGCAGGCCCGCTCCAAGGTGGCGATCCCCAGCTCCACAGCCGCGTCGCACCACGCCTCCGCCCAGGCCGGGACGATCCGCCACTTGAGCGGGTCGAGGGACCGGGAGTACTCCTCGTCCAGGGGCGCCCGGTCCGGGTGCGGATCCGGCCAGTGGGACAGACCACGCCCCGTCCGGACGAACGCAGCGTCCACCGCGCGCTCGAGCTCGGTCATCGTGACCACGGCGTGACGCTAGGCACCGTCGACTGTGCCCGGGAGCGGGTTCTTGTCAGAGGGTCTGAGGAGAATGGGTGCATGACCGGTTCCGCCGCCTACGCCCGCCACGCCGATGCGGCGTCGGCCGCGCGGGAGCGGCTCGACCGTGCGGCCGAAGCGGCAGAGCTCGTCGAGACGGCGCGACGGTCGTTGCTGGGTGAGCTGGTCGGCATGTGGCCGACGAGTGCGTGGCGGGCTGCCGGGGCGGTGTCGGCGAAGCGGTGGCTTCTCGCCTACACGCACTGCTCCGAGGGTGAGGCGCACCGGTTGGAGCGGGTGGCCGGGCTGTGCCACCGCCACCCGGCGTTGGCGGAAGCTGTCTTGTCGGGGGTGCTGTCGCTGTCTCGGGCCGAGCGGCTCGGCCAAGCCGTGACCGACGAGCGCGAACCCTGGCTCGCCGCCAGCCTCGACGCGTTCCTCCGGCTCAACGGGCGCGACGTCCCGGACGAGGACTGGTCCACCGCCGTGCGGCACTGGGCGTCGTTGGTCGACCAGGAGCGCACGGTCCGCCAGGTCCCCCGCCACTCGGTCACGATGACCCAGCGGCTCTTCGGGGGCGGTGAGATCCACGCCGACCTCTCCCCCTCCGCGTTCTTGAACGTCGCCGGCGCGATCGAGGCGTGGACCGACGACCCCGACCCCAAGGGTGCTCCCCACCAGCGCAGCCTCGGCGAGCGGCGTGCTGACGGGCTCGATGACCTGTGTCGCGCCAGCCTGGATCCCGACGAGACCCGATGGGGCGGATCAGCTGGCAAACCCGACGACGAGGAAGGGATCGATTGGGACGGGGTCGACGCCGAGGATCCCTTCGACGGCTGGGCGCCCACCGACACCCTCGACGAAGCCCTCGCCGACGACGGCGACGGCGACGAGCTCGACCTGAGCGACCCGCTCGCCCACCTCGAGGCGATCCGCCGGCGGCTCCGCCGAGCCGAGACCTGCCGGCGCCGCCGGGCCCGCCGACGCACCCGAGCCCGCTCCGACGTGCGCACCAACGTCCACATCGACCTGCGCACCCTCGCCGGCCTGCGCGACCTCACCGACCTCGACGACCTCGTCCTGCGCGGCGACGGCTGGCACCTCACCAAGGAAGCCGCCGAACGCCTCCTGTGCGACACCGCCCTGGTCGCCGTCCTGTTCGACGGCAAGGGCCACATCCTCGACGCCAACGACGCCGCCGAGACGTGGACCCCCCGACAACGACGTGCCATCGCCACCCGCGACCGCCACTGCGTCTTCCCGTCCTGCACCCGCCCGCCCCGGCACTGCGACGTCCACCACGTGCAGCACCGGGAGCACGGCGGCCCGACCAAGACCTCGAACGGCGCCCTGCTGTGCCGGCACCACCACCGCCTGCTGCACGAGTACGGCTGGACCCTGTCGATCGAGCACGGTCGCTGGGTGGCGACCGACCCTCACGGCACCACCTGGACCGGCCGACCCCGAGCCCCCGACCCACCCACCGCCAAGACCGCCAGCTGACCGGGCCACCCCAGGCCGGGACAGACGGCGCGCCCCGGTTCGGATGACGAGACGTCTCGGCCCTCATAGCGTCTCCCGCATGGACGCCAACGCGCTCGACCTGTCCACCACACCCGTCCACCTGGGCGGGACGTCGGCCGAGCCGGTGCCGGGCTTCGACGGCTCGCCGGCGTGGTTCGAGCGCTACGCCGCCGAGCACCCCGAGCCGGGGTTCCTCGTCAGCTCCTTCACGTTCGATCGTCCGTGGGACTCGTGGGAGGTCCACCCCGCCGGCCACGAGCTCGTCGTGTGCACCGCCGGGACGATCACGCTGCACCAGGAGACGGCGGCCGGCAAGCACCGCACCGTCGCGCTCCAGCCCAACGAGTACGTGGTCAACGAGCCGGGCACGTGGCACACGGCCGACGTCGACGGTCCCGCCACGGCGCTGTTCGTCACCTCGGGCGAGGGCACCGCGCACCGACCCCGCTGACAGCCGACCGCCTGACGGGAGCTCCGGGGGCGACCCCCTAGAGTCGCCACCCGATGCTCGACCACGTCTTCATCGACGCAATCGGAGCCCTGCGCGACGCCCTCGAGTCGGCGCTGCTCGAGCGGATGGTGCCGGAGGAGCGGTTCCAGGTCGACGTCCTCCTCGGCGACACGACCTGGGAGACCTGCTACGGCCTCCCCGGCGAGGGCAGCCCCCCGAGGGTGCGCGCCGACATCACCCTCGACTGGCCCACGTGGTCGCAGTCGGCGTTCCGCTCCTGGCTGCGGCGGGAGGAGCCCGACGACGACCCCCGCATCGAGATCAGCGTGGTCCTGCGCCTCGAGCGCCTCATCGAGCCGCCGATGCCGGCCGACATCCTCGCCGTGCTCCCGGCCGAGAGCCCGGCGGTCGGCCCCGAGGGGCTCCACCGCACCGCCCCCACCGTGGAGACGGTGTACACGTCCGACCTCGACCCGATCGGGCACGCCCTCGAGGTCGGCTACGAGGGCAGCTACGAGCTCGACGACAAGGCGCTCGGCGACGGGTCGCTGCTCGACGACCACTTCTCCGCCCTGGGCGGCTGGATCGCCTCGATGCTGGTCCGCCTCGGCGACCTGCCCCTCGCCTACCGCGACGTCCGATGAGCTGCCCGGAGGTGGCCGTGTCCGAACCCGTGATCCTGGTCGAGCGTGAGGAGGCGGTCGCCACCGTCACCCTCAACCGGCCCCAGGCCCGCAACGCCCTGAGCCGGGAGCTGCGCAAGGCGCTCTGGCAGACGATGGGCGAGCTCGACGCCGACG
>DASUEE010000216.1:0-2368 GCA_036275235.1 Acidimicrobiales bacterium
CTCGTCGAGCGCTCGGTCCTGGTGCGCAACTGCGCCTCGTGGCCCCGCCTCGACGGCTGCCTGCGCCTCACGCTCGGCACCCCCGCCGAGGACGACCGCTTCCTCGAGGCCCTCACCGAGATCCTGGAGACCCCATGAGCCGCACCGCCACCCTCTCCCGGGAGACCAAGGAGACGAAGGTCTCGGTCACCATCGACCTCGACGGCACGGGCACCACCGAGGTGTCCACCGGCCTGCCGTTCTTCGACCACATGCTCGACCAGCTCGGCCGCCACGGCGGGTTCGACCTCACGGTGCAGGCCGAGGGCGACCTGCACGTCGACGGGCACCACACGGTGGAGGACGTCGGCATCGTGGTCGGCCAGGTGTTCAGGGAGGCCCTCGGCGACAAGGCGGGCGTCCGCCGCTTCGCCAGCGGGCTGTACCCGCTCGACGAGGCCCTGGTGGAGGTCGCGCTCGACCTGTCCGGCCGCGCCCATGCCGCCATCGACCTGCCCTTCGGCGAGGTGCTTCCCCTCGGCGACCCGCCGTTCAACCCCGAGATGGGCGTGCACTTCCTCGAGTCGTTCGCCCAGCAGGCGCTCATCACGCTGCACGTCACCAAGAGGGCCGGCGTCAACACCCACCACGTGCTCGAGGCCGGCTTCAAGGGCCTCGCCCGCTGCCTGCGCGACGCCGTCCGGGTCGAGGGCGGCGGCGTGCCCTCCACCAAGGGCGCCCTGTGATGCAACGCAGCCGCGTCCAGAACCAGGCTCTTCGAAACTGGCAGCGGCTCCGTTGCACGGGGACGGCCCGGTGAGCGGACCGCTCATCGCCGTCCTCGACTACGGGATCGGCAACCTGCGGTCGGCCCAGAAGTCGCTCGAGCGGCACGGCGCGGATGCCAGGCTCACCGCCGACCCCGCCGTGGTGCGCGACGCCGCCGGCGTGGTGCTGCCCGGCGTGGGCGCGTTCGGCGCGTGCATGGACGCCGTCGAGCGGACCGGAGTGGCCGACCTCGCCCACGAGGTCGTCGAGGCGGGCACGCCGTTCCTCGGGATCTGCGTCGGCATGCAGCTGCTCTACGAGGCGTCGCAGGAGACGCCCGGCCGCAAGGGCCTCGGCATCCTCCCCGGCGAGGTCGAGCTGCTGCCCGACGGCGTGAAGCGACCGCAGATGCAGTGGAACGTGGTGGACGTGATCCGCCCCACGGCGCTGTTCGAGGGCGTCCCGGAGCCGATCTGGATGTACTTCGTGCACAGCTACGCCGCCCCGATGTCCGAGCACGTCGTGGCCACCTGCGACTACGGCGGGCCCGTCGTCGCCGCCGTCGAGCACGGGCACGTGCACGCTGCCCAGTTCCACCCCGAGAAGTCCTCGACCCCCGGGCTGGCGTTCATGCAGAACTTCGTCGACCTCGTCGTCGCCGGGCGGGCGTGATGGACCTGTACCCGGCCATCGACCTGCGCGGGGGGAAGGTCGTGCAGCTCGTCCAGGGCGACTTCGACCGCGAGGCCGTCCACGGCGACGATCCCGTCGAGGTCGCGCTCCGCTTCGTCGACGCCGGCGTGCGTTGGATCCACATGGTCGACCTCGACGCCGCGCGCACCGGCGAAGCCCACAACCGCGACCTCATCGCCCGGGTCTGCGAGGCGGTGCCCGTCCCCGTGCAGGCGGGGGGAGGCGTCCGCTCGGTCGACGCCGCCCGGGCCCTGGCCGACGCCGGCGTCGCACGGGTGGTCATGGGCACCGCCGCCGTGGAGCAGCCGGAGCTGGTCGCCGCCGTCGCTGCCGCGCAGCCGGTGGCCCTCGGTCTCGACGTGCGGGGGCGCGAGGTGTCGATCAAGGGGTGGACCGAGGGCGCCGGCCTCGACATCGCCGATGCCCTGGCCCGCCTCGAGGGCTCCGGCGCCATGGCGGTGGTCGTGACGCAGATCCAGGGCGAGGGGCTGCTCGGCGGACCCGACCTCGACGGCCTGGCCGAGCTGCTCGACACCACGACCCTCGACGTGATCGCCAGCGGCGGCGTCGGCGAGCTCGACCACCTGCGCCAGCTCGCCGCGCTCGATCGGGGCGGCCGGCGGCTGGGCGGCGTGATCGTCGGCACGGCGATCTACGAGGGCCGCGTCGACGTCGCCGAGGCGGTCCGGACGTTGGGAGCCGCCTGATGCAGACCGCTCGCGTGATCCCGTGCCTCGACGTCGACGCCGGCCGGGTGGTGAAGGGCGTCAACTTCGTCGGCCTCCGAGACGCCGGCGACCCGGTGGAGCTGGCCGCCCGCTACGACCGCGAGGGCGCCGACGAGGTCGTGTTCCTCGACATCACGGCGTCGTCGGACCAGCGCGACACGATCCTCGACGTCGCCCGGCGCACGGCCGAGGAGGTGTTC
>DASUEE010000217.1:0-2579 GCA_036275235.1 Acidimicrobiales bacterium
CCGGCGTACGTGCCGACGACGCCGCCGGTCTGGACGAGGGGTGCCTCGGGACCGAGGGCGCTGCCCGCAGCGATCCCGAGCAGCGACACCGGGAGCAGCGACCGGAGGGCTCGGGCATCGCGGCTGCCGCCGTCGACGTGCACGTTGTCGACGAGCAGCTCCACGTCGCCGGGGTCGCCGAGGAGCCGGATGAGCAGCCCGATGGCGGCGCCGACCGCGACGAGCACCCCCACCTGCGCGACGGCGCCGTGGTGGACCTCGGGCCCGACGAACGTCTCGAGGCCGTGCAGCGCGCTGACGTAGAGCGCGCCGAGGAGGGAGCGGCGGTGCCAGTGGGGGTGGTGCGGGTGCACGACCAATAGATCGTAGTGCGATCTACTTGCGGTTCACATCCCGTTCACGGAGCCGTGCACGCTGGCGAAACGATCTGAAGCGAACCTGACGGCACTTCGTGTAGCGGGGCTGGAACCGCACGGAGGGTGTCCCGGCATCCGCCGGGCACGGACGCACCTCCGGGTGCCCAACGCAGGAGATGGATACGTGGACAGCGGTGACGCTGCATGGGTGCTGGTCTCGGCCGCGCTCGTGCTCTTCATGACGCCGGGACTGGCGTTCTTCTACGGCGGGATGGACCGATCCCGCAACGTCCTCAACATGTTGATGATGAACTTCTGGTGCCTGCTCACCATCCCCGTCCTCTGGGCGGTCGTGGGCTACTCGCTGGCCCAGTCGCCCTTCGAGAACGACGTGCTCGGAGGGTTGGACAACGCCTTCCTCCGGGGGATGGGCATCGGGGGTGAGGACGGGGGCTTCTCGCTCCTCGTCATGGTGTTCCTCGGCATGTTCGCCGTGATCACCCCGGCGCTGATCTCGGGCGCCGTGGCCGGTCGCATGAAGTTCGCGGCCTGGGCGGTCTTCGCTCCCGTGTGGATGCTGCTGGTGTTCGTCCCGGTCTTCAAGTGGGTCTACGGCGGCTGGCTCGGCCAGCGCGGGTCGCTCGACTTCGCCGGCGGCACCGCCATCCACGTCAACGCCGGCATCGCCGCGCTGGCGTGCGTGCTCGTCCTCGGGAAGCGCCGTGGCTTCCCGAAGGCCGGTTCGCCGCCGCACTCGATGCCGCTGGTGATGCTCGGCACGGGGATCCTGTGGTTCGGCTGGTTCGGCTTCAACGCCGGCTCCGCCCTCGCCGCCAACGGCACGGCCGTGCAGGCGTTCATCAACACGTTCCTCGCCGCGGCGGCCGCCGGCCTCTCGTGGGCGCTGGTCGAGCGGGTGCGCGACGGCCACTTCACGAACCTCGGCGCGGCGTCCGGGATCGTCGCCGGCCTGGTCGCCATCACCCCGGGCGCCGGCTACGTCTCCGGGATGGCGCCGATCTGGATCGGCCTCGGCACCGGGGTCATCTGCTGCTACGCCGTCCGGCTGAAGCACCGCGCCGGCTACGACGACGCCCTCGACGTCGTGGGCGTGCACTTCGTGGGCGGCCTCGTCGGGTCGCTCGCCGTGGGCCTGTTCTCCGACCCGTCGTTCTTCGGCACGGAGAACATGGAAGGGCTGTTCCTCGGCGGTGGCGCCGACCTGCTTCTCGAGCAGGCTCTCGCCAACGGCGTGACGATCGTCTACAGCTTCGTGGTCACGGGCCTGCTGATGCTCGCCCTCAAGGTCACCATCGGGGTGCGGGTCGCCGACGACGTCGAGCAGGTCGGGCTCGACCTGCCCGAGCACGCCGAGCAGGCGTACCACGACGACAGCGCCCCGGCCGGACGCGTCGAGGCGGCGGTGGCATCGGTCCGGGAGGCGATCGGATGATGAAGCTCGTCACGGCGGTCATCGCACCGCACGTGCTCGAACGGGTGAAGGACGCGCTCGTGGCTGCGGGCGTCCACGGCATGACCGTGACCGAGGTCCGTGGCTTCGGCCGCCAGTCCGGGCACACCGAGACCTACCGGGGCGCCGAGTACGCGCTCGACTTCGTCCCGAAGCTGCGCATCGACATCGTGGTCGACCTCTTCGACGCCGAGTCCATCACCGAGGTGCTGGTGGCCGCGGCCCGGACCGGGCAGATCGGCGACGGCAAGGTCTGGATCACGGACGTCGAGCGGGCCGTGCGCATCCGCACCGGCGAGCGGGGCACGGATGCCCTGACCTGACCCGGTCGGTCGGTACGCTCCGGTCGCCTGCGTAGCGGGGCTGGAACCGCGCAGGTCACGGCAGTGCCGTGAGGACCACGCCGGCTCGCCCGGCGCCCGGAAGCAGAGGATCGAACATGCACCACCTCCCCAGTGGCGTCGCGCGTCGCGTCGCCCTCGACCATCCGTCCGCCGTGCGAGGCCACGGGGAGGTGAGGGCATGAGGGTCCTGGCCGCCGAGGGCGGCTACCAGGCCTTCGAGCTCGGCGGCGAGGAGTGGTTCTGGCTGATCTTCTCGGCCGCCACCGCCCTCCTCGCCATCCTGGTGGGCTTCTCGCTCATGCGCGGCGTGCTCGCCGCCGACCAGGGCACCCCGAAGATGATCGAGATCGCCACGGCGATCCAGGAGGGTGCGAGCGCCTACCTCCGCCGGCAGTTCCGCACGATCGG
>DASUEE010000218.1:0-2116 GCA_036275235.1 Acidimicrobiales bacterium
GTCTCGCTGCGCTGGCCCCGCCCCGGTCTGGCGCTCGCGCACCGCGCGTGAGCCCGCCCACCGACTCCGTGACGGTGGAGGGCCACCGGTAGCCTCGTCCCGATGGCGCCCCGCCGCTACTGGGTCGAGACCCTCGGCTGCCCGAAGAACTCGGTCGATTCGGACAAGGTCACCGGCCGGCTGCTCGCCGACGGCTACCTCCCGGCCGACGCGCCCGACGCCGCCGACCTGGTCGTGGTGAACACCTGCGCCTTCGTCGAGGAGGCCCGCCAGGAGTCGATCGACACGATCCTCGGCCTGAGCGACGCCCGCCGCGACGGCGCCGAGCTGGTCGTCACCGGCTGCATGGCCGAGCGCTACGGCGACGAGCTGGCCCAGGCACTCCCCGAGGTCGACCGCGTCGTCGGCTTCGGCGGCCCCATCACCGGCGCGCCGGACGAGGCCGCATGGGTCCCCGTGTCGATCGGGTCGCGTCCCGCGGTCCCGGCGCTCGACCTGCTGAACATGCCCCGCCCGGCGGCGACGGCGCCGTGGGCGTACCTGAAGGTGGCCGAGGGCTGCGACCGGGCCTGCGGGTTCTGCGCCATCCCGTCGTTCCGGGGCCAGCAGCGCTCCCGCACCGTCGCCGACGTGGTGGCCGAGGCCGAGGCGCTCGCCGCGTCGGGCGTCCGCGAGATCGTGCTCGTGGCCCAGGACCTCGCCTCGTTCGGTCGCGACCAGGGCCAGGGCGAGCGGTCGCTGGTCCCGCTGCTCGGCCGGCTCGACGGCGTGGTCGACCGGGTCCGGCTGCTGTACCTGTACCCGTCCGAGCTCACCGACGGGTTGATCGACGCCATCTGCGCCACCGGCGTGCCCTACTTCGACCTCTCCCTGCAGCACGTCTCCCGGCCGCTCGTCCGGCGGATGCGTCGCTGGGGCGACGGCGAGCGCTACCTCGAGCGCATCCGAGCCATCCGCGAGCGCGAGCCGGACGCCGCGTTCCGCTCGAACTTCATCGTCGGCTACCCGGGCGAGACCGAGGCCGACCACGACGCCCTGCTGGCGTTCGTCGAGGAGGCCCGGCTCGACTGGTGCGGCTTCTTCCGGTACTCCGAGGAGGACGGCACCTACGCCGCCGACCTCGACGGCGCCGTGCCGGACGCGCTCGTGGCCGACCGCCTCTTCGAGCTGCGCGACCTCCAGGACGACATCACGGCCGCCCGGCGCGACGAGCTGGTCGGGCGCACGGTGTCCGTGCTCGTCGACGAGCCCGGCGTCGGCCGCAGCCACCGCGAGGCCCCCGAGATCGACGGAGTCGTCACCGTGCCGGCGCACCTGGAGGTCGGCTCGATCGCCGACGTCGTGGTGGTCTCGGCCGAGGGCCCCGAGGTGCACGCCGTGGTCGCCGAGGTGGCCGTGGCGGGGGACCGCTCGTGACCGACGCCGCCGACCCCTCGCGCTACGGCGCCTCGGCACTGGCGACGCCGGCGAACGCGATCACCATCGCGCGCATGGCGCTGGCGGTGCCCTTCCTCGCCTTCGTCGCCGCCGGAGGCGCGTCCTACTGGGCAGTGCTCGCCTGGTTCGTCCTCACCGCCAGCGACGGCATCGACGGCCACCTGGCCCGCAAGCACGGAACCACCCGGTCCGGCGCGTTCCTCGACCCGCTCGCCGACAAGGTCCTCGTGCTCGGCGCCGGCTGGTCGCTCGTGGTGTCCGGCGCGTTCTGGTGGGTGCCGGTCGCGCTGATCACGGTGCGGGAGATCGGCATCTCCGGGTTCCGCTCCTGGTACGCCCGCCACGGCATCGCCGTGCCGGCCCGCTACGCCGCGAAGGTCAAGACCGTCGTGCAGGAGCTGGCGGTTGCGTTCGCGCTGCTGCCGCCCGTGGCCGAGTCCGCCGAGTGGGTGCACGTGGTGGCCCTGTGGGTGGCCGTGGTGCTCACCATCGGCACCGGCATCTCCTACGTCACCGACGGCCACCGCTCCTTCAGCCACACCGGCGATCGGACCTGAGCCCGCCGAGCCCGTAGCGTCCGCCGCCATGCGCTGCGAGGTCGTCGCCATCGGGACGGAGCTGCTGCTCGGCACCGTCGTCGACTCCAACTCGGCCTGGATCGGCCAGCAGCTCGCCCTCG
>DASUEE010000219.1:0-3110 GCA_036275235.1 Acidimicrobiales bacterium
GTCGTGCCCGAGGGCGGCACCTCGGGCCAGGTCGACGACCGCAGCAACGACAACGAGGCGATCACGTACCTCACCAACGCCGTGACGCCGGGCGCGCCGGTCCAGGGCCTCAGCGAGGGCACCACGGTCAGCACGAACGAGGGTCTGAACCTGGTGAACGCCGGCGACGACCTGATGCTGCACTTCTCGGCGCCGGTCACCGCCGCCTCCGGGGCCACGATCAAGATCCAGGACTCCGACGGCGACGTGGTCACCCTGACCAACGGCAGCTCGTCCACGTGGACGGTCAGCGGTTCGAGCATCACGATCCGGGTGAACACCAACGCGGCGGCGCCGGTCGACTACACGAAGACCGCCACGGTCACCGATCTGACCGGTGTGACCAGCGGCAGCACGGCCGTCACCGAGGCTGCGCTGCGGGACACCGTCCTCGAGAACGACGGTCCCGACCTGATGCTCGAGTCGAGCACCTGCGACGTCGGTGAGACCACCTGCACCATCGCCTTCAACGAGCCGGTGAACCACCCGTCGGCGGAGACCGAGAGCAACTACGCGTTCTCGGGTGCGCCGGTCCGCACGCTCAGCTCGGCGGAGGTCGGCACCGACAACCGCACGGTCACCCTCACCTTCAGCGGCCCGCTCGAGGAGGACGACACGATCGCCCCGGTCGGCATCGGCCTCACCAGCCCGGCCGTCCAGGACGACAACCTCCAGGCGAGCGACCAGGAGCCCATCGCCTTCGTCGCCTCCTAGCGACACCGATCGCTGACGAACCGACGGAGCCGGGCGCCGAGGCGCCCGGCTCCGTCACGTCCGGGCATCCCCGATCGCCCGCCAGCACCCGAGCAGACTGGGCGGGTGGTCGTGGCGGTCGCGGGTTGGCTGGTTGCGGTGGTCGCGTGCGTCGCCGCGATCGAGGCGTTGATCCGCCTGCGCGCCGCCCGCTCCGAGGAGCGCCAGCTCCACCGCCAGCTCGACGCCAGCGAGGCGTTCAACCGCAGCCTGGTCGAGGCCACCGACGAGGCGATCCTGTCGGTCTGCGCCGACGGCACCATCGGCTCGGCCAACCGCGCTGCCGCCCGGCTGCTCGGTCTCCCCGCCGCCCGGATGGTGGGCATGCCCGCCACCGCCCTCGCCGGCAGGCTCCCGCTGCTGGCCGACGTGCCCGTGGGCATCACCGACGCCGACGCCGTGGCGCACCCCGCCGAGGGCGCCACCCGGTCGATCCTGGTCACGACCCGCCGGACCCGCGACGAGCCCCCGGTGGTCGCCGTGTTCGCCCGCGACATCTCCGAGCGCAAGCAGCTCGAGGACCGCCTCGCCCACCAGGCCACCCACGACAGCCTCACCGGCCTCGCCAACCGCGCCAGCCTCGTCGCCGAGCTCGACCGGGCCGCGGCGCGTGCCGAGTGGTCGGGGGAGGGGTTCGGCTTGCTCTTCATCGACCTCGACCGGTTCAAGGCCATCAACGACACCCTCGGGCACCGGGTGGGCGACGTCGTGCTCCAGCGGGTGGCCCAGCGCCTGGTGCACGCCACCCGCGACACCGACCTCGTGGCCCGCAACGGCGGCGACGAGTTCGTGGTGCTCGCCGAGGAGGCCCACGACGTCACCGTGGTGGCCCGGCTCGCCGAGCGGATCCAGGATGCCCTCTCGGAGGCGGTGCGCATCGACGACGACGCCATCCCCGTCTCGGCATCCATCGGCGTCGCCTGGCTCGAACCGGGCGACGAGCACACCCTCGACCAGCTGCGCGACGCCGACGTCGCCATGTACCACGCGAAGTCGTCGGGCCCCGGTCAGATCCGGGTGTTCGACGACGACATGCGCCTCGCGGTCGAGCAGCGCTTCGACCTCGAGCGCGAGCTGCGTCGAGCGGTCGGCGCCGGCGCCCTCGACGCCTGCATCCAGCCCGTGATCGACCTCCGCACCGGTCGGGTCACCGGCGGCGAGCTGCTGTGCCGGTGGACCACCCAGGACGGGCGCGAGGTCCCGCCCGAGGCCTTCATCGAGGTCGCCGAGGACTCCACGCTCGTCGTGGAGATCGGACGCTGGATGCTCGAGCGGGCCGGCGGTCTTCTGCACGACTGGTCGCTCGACACCACCGGCCTCGCCGACCTCCGGCTCAGCGTCAACCTCTCGGGTCGGCACATCGACCACCCCGGCGTGGTCGAGGACGTCACCGGGTTGTGGGCGCACGGCGGCATCGACCCGTCGAAGCTCATCATCGAGATCACCGAGACCTCGCTGCTGCGCGACCTCGACGAGGCGGCCCGCACCCTCGACGAGCTGCGCCGGGCCGGTGTCACCATCTGCGTCGACGACTTCGGCGTCGGCTACGCCTCGTTCCGCTACCTGCGCGAGCTGCCCGTGGAGCTGGTGAAGATCGACCGCTCGATCGTCTCCGGCTTCGGCCGCAACGACTCCGACACCGTGATCGTCACCATGCTCAGCCGCCTCGCCGACGTGCTCGAGATCGAGATCGTCGCCGAGGGCCTCGAGACCGAGGACCAGCGCGAGCAGCTCGCCGAGCTCGGGTGCCACTACGCCCAGGGCTACCTGTTCGCGCGAGCGATGCCCATCGAGGTGTTCCCGGCCTGGCTCGCCCGCTGGCGCCGGCACCACACCCACCCGAGCGCCTGGCGGACCGTGGCGGGAACCCCCTGAAGAACCGGACGCGTCAGCGTCGCACCGTCTGGCGAACTTGACCGATCAGTCAATAGGGTCCGTCGCCATGGACATCCAGGGTTCTTCATCTGTCATCACCGGCGGGGCCAGCGGTCTCGGCGAAGCCACCGCCCGCCTCCTGGCCAGCAAGGGCCAGCACGTCGTCATCGTCGACATGAACGCGGACAGGGGCGAGGCCGTCGCCAAGGAGATCGGTGGGCTGTTCGTCAAGGCCGACGTGGCCAACCCCGAGCAGGTCATCGCCGCGGTCGAGGCCGCCAAGGAGATGGGCCCGGTGAAGACGCTGGTCACCGCGGCGGGGATCGGGGCCGCCCAGCGCACCATCGGCAAGGACGGCCGGTACGAGTCCGCCTACGACCTCGACAACTACCGCAAGATCATCGAGGTCAACCTGGTCGGCACGTTCAACTGCGTCCGCCTCG
>DASUEE010000220.1:0-8660 GCA_036275235.1 Acidimicrobiales bacterium
CCGGCGGAACGTGCGGCGCAGGACGCCGGTGTCGGTGCGCCCCACCTCCTCCGACGGCGTGGGGTCGCCGGTCTCGCGCAGGTACAGCACCTTGGCGGCGCCGACGATCGGGGTGGCGATCAGCGCGCCCGGCACGCCGGCGACGGCACCCCCGAGCAGGGCGGCGAGCATGGTGGTCGGCGGCGTGAGATCCACCGCCTTGCCCACCACGGCCGGCTGGATCACGTTGTTCTCGACGTTCTGGTACACCATGAAGATCGCCAGGGTGATCACCGCGGTGAGGGGCCCCTGGGTGAGCGCGAGGGTGACGAGGAACGACCCGCCCAGGAAGCCACCGATCTGGGGGATGAGGTTGGTCAGCGTCGACCACAGCCCGGCGAGCGGCGCCAGCGGGATGCCGAGCACGAGCGCCACCGTCAGCACCACGAGCCCGTTGAGGATCGCCACGAACAGCGAGCCGGCGAAGTAGTTGCCGAACGTGCGATAGACGACCCGGCCGATCCCGTCGAGCCGCTCGCGGCGCTCGCCCTCCACCAGCCGCTGGACCCGCTGGACGTGCGTCTCGCCGTCGAGCATCACGGCGACGGCGGTGACGAGCACGATCACGGTGGTGAGGAGCCCGCCCAGCAGGTCCTCGGCGTAGCGGGTGATGTCCTCGTCCTCGAGCTCGCCCGGCAGGCGGTCGATGAAGTCGTCGATGCGCTCCGCGGCGTTCGCCCGCTCGATCCGCTCGCCGACCAGGGGCCAGTCGTAGGACTCCTCGATCGTGGTCGGGAGGTCCTCGCGGAGGCTGCCCGCCTCCTCGATGGCCGCCGGCCCGAGGATCACCAGCACGCCGAGCAGGGCCAGGCCGAGCCCGGTGCCGACGATGGCGACGGCGATGCCGCGGCTGGTGCCGCCCAGGCGGCTGCGCACGCGACCGACCACCGGGTCGAGCGCCAGGGCGATGACGACCCCGACCAGGATGCGGGTGAGCATCGAGGGCGTGAGGCGCAGCACCGCGAGCAGGCCGAGCGCGCCGAGGCCGACGGCGACGAGGACCGCGATGGAGCGCAGGTCGATGTCGATGACGAGGGGTTCGTCGCGCACGTCTGCCGGTTCGGTGGCATCACCGGCGCCCGTGGTCACCCTCGGTACGGTACGGCTCGATGCCGTCGTCGCCGTGGATGCGCGCCGCCGGCGGTGGCCGCCGGGCGCGGACCGTGCGCATCAGCACCCGGACCATCGTCGCCCTCGTCGGCGCGTTCCTGGCCATCATCGTCCTGCGCAACACGTTCGGCAGCGCCCAGCGCATCCTCGGGTGGGCGGCGGCCAGCACGGCCACGGCGGCGTTCGTCGCGCCGCTCGTCACGTGGCTCGGGCGCTGGATCCCGCGGGTCGCCGCCGTGCTCCTCACGTTCGTCGTCATCGCCGTGGCGGCGAGCGCCCTGATCTTCGGCATCTTCGACGACCTCGACCGCGAGGTGCGCAGCCTCGAGCGCGCCGCACCGGGTGCCACCGAGCGGCTCGAGTCCCGCGACGACGAGATCGGCGGCGTGATGCGGGACCTGCAGCTCTCCGAGCGCGTCGACGTCTTCCTCGAGGAGGTGGACCAGCGCATCGGGACCGGGACCGACGCGCTGGCCGAGAACGCGCTGACCGTGCCCGTGTACTTCGTGAACGCGATCCTCACGATCTTCCTCCTCATCTACGGGCCCGGCATCGTCCGTGGGGGCGTCGCGCTGCTCGACGACGAGGCGCGCCAGGCGCGCGTCGCCGCCGTGCTCGAGGAGGCGATGGTCCGGGCCCGCCGGACGATGGCGGCCATCCTCGGCCAGGGCGTGGCCTTCGGGTCGGTGATCGGGTCGGTGGCGTGGCTGCTCGACCTGCCGGCGCCCGTGGTCCTCGGCCTCGTCGCCGGGATCGCCGCCACCATCCCGGACTTCGGGATCCTGCTCGGCGTGCTCCCGCTCCTCGCCCTCACGGCAGGCCTCGAGGACGGCCGCACGGCCGTCGCGATGCTCGCGGCCGCCATGGTCCTGCAGGCGGCCGAGGCGTTGTTCCTGCGCAACCGGATCGACCGGTGGGGCGTGGAGGTCGGGCCGACCGTGGTCTGGGTCGTCGTGCTCGTCGGCTACACGCTCCACGGCATCGGGATGGCGGTGTTCGGCGTGGCCTACGCGGTGTTCGCCCTGGCGGTGATCGACACCGTGCCCGAGGGGCGCGGGGTGGACGGGCAGGCACCGGTCGCCGCCAGCGCGCTGCAGTAGGCAGCCCCGGCGAGGCCCGCGAGGTCGGCGAGCCGTGCCCACGGCGGTCGCGCCCCTAGGGTCCCGGCGATGGAGCTGCACCACCAGATCCGAGAGGCCCTCGAGCTGCAGGTCTTCGAGGCCGACGGACCCGGCGCCGCCCAGGTCCTCCAGACCGCCATCCTCGAGCACACGGCCATCGAGGTCGGCGACGCCCTGCTCGACGCCGCGGCCGTCGCCCTGCGCCGCATGGTGCTGGAGACGGAGGAGACGATGGTCGCCGCCGACCTCATGAGCCGGCTGGCGCTCGACGGCACGGTGCCCGAGGACCGCCTCGAGCTGCTCACCACCACGATGACCATGGCCGCGGCGACCGCCGGCGGCATCCGTCCCTCGGTGGAGGCGCTCGTCGCCCGCGAGGGGGTGGAGGACGCGATGTTCGGCCTCTGGCTCGGTCTGCTCACCGTGGTCCGCGTCGTGGCCATCGCCCTCGACCGCACCGACGCGGAGCTGGTCGAGGACGTGCTGGTGGCGCTCGAGCCGTGATCCGCTCCGGGTGGAGGCGCCGGACGCTCGTGTGACATCGTCGAGGCGATGCGAGTGGTGATCGGACCGGTCGACGCACGCAGCGCCTCCGCATGGCTGGAGTACGCCGACCGGGTCCTCGACGAGCTGGGCACGCTGGCCCCGGGGGAGTGCTTCTCGACGCCGGAGACGGTGGCGATCCTCCGGGACTTCGTCACCCGGTGGCGCTCGGCCCTCGGCCGCGACCGGCTGTTCCTCTGGGACGACGAGGTCCCGGCCGAGCGGATCGAGTTCGCCATGCACGCCTTCCAGCGGGTGGTCGACGTCCTCGCCCGGCGCGCCGAGGTGCACGGGCGCAGCGCCCCGCCGGAGGGCGACGACTTCTACCTGGCCGTGCTCCAGGGGGTGCTCAGCGCGATGCAGGCGGAGAGCGCGGCGAGCGCGGCGTACGCCGCCCACCTGGCCGAGTTCTGGCCCGGCTGGGCCACGATCAGCTGACCGGCGCCGGCGCCCGAGGCCTGCCCCGGGGCTTCTGGGCCCTGTGCGCCGGCGTCTTCCTCATCGGGGTGGGCGTCCGGGTGGTGGTCGACGCGGCCGGTCGACCGGCCGGCGCGCCGGCGTCGGCGGCCGGCGTCGTGGTCGACCAGCTCCGCCACCGCGGGCCGGTCCCCCGGGTGGCATCGGCGTACGGCGGCCTCGGCGTGTGGGTCGACGCCTACGACTTCTCGCCGACCTACGCCGGCGAGGAACCGTCGGTGACGGCGGCGACCGTGCAGGACTGGGCCGACGTCGGCGTGCGGACCGTGTACCTCCAAGCGGCCCGGGCCGACGAGCGCAGCCCGGGCGCACTCCTCGAGGAGGAGGCGATCGCCGCGCTGCTGCTGCGGGCGCACGCCGCCGACATGCTCGTGGTCGGGTGGTACCTGCCGACGTTCGCCGACGTCGACACCGACCTCGACCACCTGCTCGCCATCGCCGGGTTCGAGGCGTTCGGCCACCGCTTCGACGGGGTCGCGGTCGACATCGAGCACGTCGAGGCGGTCCCCGACCCCATCGAGCGCTCGGACCGGCTCGTGACCCTGTCGGACGAGCTGCGTCGTTCGCTGCCCGGCGAGGCGCTCGGGGCGATCGTGCCGCCGGCGGCCCAGCTCGAGGTGGTGAACCCGTCGTACTGGCCGCAGTTCCCCTGGCGGGCGCTCGAGACCAGCTACGACGTGTGGCTCCCGATGGCGTACTGGACCACCCGCACCGGCTCCCGCTACGCCGACGCCTACGTCTACACGGAGGAATCGGTCCGGCGGATGCGGGCGAACCTGGGTCGGGCCGACCTCGTCGTGCACCCCATCGGCGGGATCGGCGATTCGCTGGGCGCCGAGGACCTCGACGCCTTCGCCCGGGCGCTCGCGGACACCGGGGCGATCGGCGGCTCCGTGTACGACTGGGCGAGCCTGCCGGAGGACCGCCGGGCGGAGCTCGTCGAGCTGCTCCCGGGCTGAGCTACCCCGCCAGCGCGTGCGGGAGGTGGTCGACCCGGCGCGACGCCGTGGCCCACCGCCGTTCGGCGAGCACGCGCGCGAGGCGGGCGTCGGAGGCCGCGTACGCGTGCAGCGCTTCGCGCGACAGGTCGTGGATGCGCTCGCGGTCGACCTCGAGGGGGGCGAGCCCGACGAAGCGGGCGATGGACTTCAGGGAGCACGAGATGCGCAGGGCCGGACCGACGTCGTCGCGGTACACGCGGTAGGCGTCCAGGTGGGCGTGGCCGTGCCACGCCGCGCGGTAGCAGGTGTCGTGGCCCGGGAGGGGGTCGTGGCGGTGGCGGATCCGGGGGTCGGCCACCAGGTGCAGGCCGAGGCGCATGCGCCAGCGGGCGGCCCGGTCGGCGATGAAGGGCAGGTCGAACGCCGAGCCGTTCCAGGTCGCGACCACCCCGGCGGGCAGCTCGGCGAGGCGTTCGTCGAGGGCACCGAGCAGCTCGTCCTCGGGACCGTCGAAGAGCTCGTCGGCGCCCTCGGTGGACAGCGCCACGGCGACGATGCGGGACACGGCGGGGTCGAGTCCGTCGACCCTGGTGTCCGTCTCGATGTCGAGCCCGTAGATCGGAAGACGTCGCACCCGGTCCCCCCTGTCGATCGCTTGGGGCCGATCGTACGGAGGCCGATCGCGCGCAGGGTGGATGCTCCGCCACGACGGTGGCGGTCAGCGCAGGCCGGGGAGGGGGAGGTTCAGCAGCCGGCGCAAGCCGTTGGTGACGTCGGGCGTGAGCGGCTGCTCGAAGCGGTCGATGCGGAACGCCATCGTCAGCTCGCCGTCCGCCGGCTCGACGCGGTCGAGCCGGGCGCTGCGGGGGAGCGGGGGCAGCGGCAGGTAGCCGCGCAGGAACCGGACGAGCGTGGTGGGCACGCCGAGCAGCGACGCCCGCGTCGGGGTCAGCTGGACGAAGCCGCCGACCACCGTCGGCGCCGTGACGACCTCGGTCATCCGGATGCCGGCGAGCCCGGCGCTGGTGACCACGCCCTCCTCGGTGAGGCGCAGGCGCAGCGGCAGGCGCAGGTCCCGGGTCCAGCGGTCGACGTTGGCCTGGGACACAACGGCCTCGAGGCCGACGGGCCCGGCGACGAGCACCGGGGGGAGGCCGGGCTGCACGCGGACTCGCTCGGCGCGCACGATGAAGCGGTCGATGATCAGGCCGGCCACGGCGTAGGCCGGGAGCTCGACCTTCACCAGGTCGACCTCGCCGCGCAGCAGCCCGCTCGGGCTCATGCGCACGTCGGGGCGGAGGGGTCGACCGAGGGTCGCCTCGGAGACGATGTCGATCAGGGCGAGGAACAGGTCCTGCGCCGGGCGGTAGGTGGCCGCCTCCTCGGGCGTGGGGATCCGCGGTCGGTCGGCCTGCGCCGGCTCCGAGGGGTCCGGCTCGGGGTCGGGGACGTCCGCCACCCGGCGCAGGCTACGGACGCCGGGCGGGGCGTGGGTGCCGCGTCAGCTGGCGGCGCGCCGGCGAGCGCCGATGGGGTTGGGCACGGGGAAGCCGGCGCGGGTGCGCTCCTCCTCGTTCTCACCGCCCCAGTAGCCGAACTCGCGGTGCTCCCGGGCGTACTCACGGCACGGCGTGCGGGCCGGGCACACGCGGCACAGATCCGCGGCCTTGGCCTCCCGCCGGGCCCGGGCCTGCGGGCGTTCGGCCAGCGGCGCGAAGAAGAGGTGGGTCTTGCCCTGGCAGGCCGCCTTGGCCATCCAGTCCTGCCCCGCCCAGTTGCCGAGTGCGACGACGTCGTTGTTCACAGCCCTGCTCCCCATGCTCGATCCCTCTCCGACCTGGCCACGTCCACGGGCTGTACTCGCCGTGGTCAGGTGAACACAACGCTACTTCGCGTGTTGCCTGCGGTACAGAGGGTGAGCGAAATGCGTGGGATGCGCAGTTCGGGACGTTCGGCCCGGTTCAGAGCAGGCGGGCGGCGAGCTCCGCCAGGGGGGAGCGCTCACCCCGCAGCAGCCGCACGTGACCGAAGCACTCCTGGCCGGCGAAGGCGGTCACGAGCGCGGTGAGGGCGTTCGTCTGCTCCGACAGGAAGGCGGCGTCGATCTGGCTGGTGTCGCCGGTGAAGACGACCTTCGAGTCAGCGGCGATCCGGGTGAGGATCGTCTTGCCGACCTGGGGCGAGAGGTTCATCGACTCGTCGATGATCACGAAGCTCGAGTGCAGCGTCCGGCCCCGGAGGTGGGTCACGGACTCCATCGTCAGCTGCCCGCGCGCCCGGATCTCCTCGAGGACCTCGGTGGCGTCCTCCCGGCTGCGGTGCCCCGTGTGGTCCGGGCCGGTGAGGGCGTAGACCGCGTCGGTGATGGCCGCCATCCACGGGTCGAGCTTCTCGTCGAGCGTGCCGGGCAGGTAGCCGAGGTCGGCCTTCCCCACCGGGATCACCGGGCGGTAGACGCAGATGCGCGAGTACCGGCGCTCCTCGACCACCTGCTGCAGCGCTGCGGCCACCGCGGTGAGCGTCTTGCCGGTACCGGCGGGGCCGTCGAGCGCGACGACCTTCACCTGGTCGTCGAGGAGCAGGTCGAGGGCGAAGCGCTGCTCCTTGTTGCGCGGCCGCAGGTCCCAGGCGTGCTGGTCGTGGGGCACCAGCTCGAGGCCGTGGGCGTGGCGGCGGACGAGCGCCGACTGGCTCCCGGCGTGCAGGACCCCGAACTCGTTCACCCGCAGCTGCTCCACGACCTCGTCGGGATCGCCGGCGGAGCGGTCGCCGGCGTAGAGGTCGTCGACCACGGAGGGGTCGACGTCGATCTCGCGCCAGCCGAGGTCGTCCGAGCGCAGGCGGGCGGCGTCGAGCGCATCGTGCTCGCTGGCGTCCAGGCCGAACGTCGCCGCCTTCACCCGCATCCCCGTGTCGTTGGACACGAGCCGCACGGCGCGGCCGGCGTCGTAGCGCTGGCCGAGCGCCGTGCCGATGATGCGGTTGTCGGGCTTGTCCGGGTCGAGCCCGTGCTCGCGGAGCAGGCCGACCTGCACGCCGTTGAGGGCGACGCGCAGCGTGGCGTCCTCGGGCAGTGGCTGGGGCGTCTCGAGGTCGCCGCCCGCCTCGACGCGGATGCGCTCGATGCGGCGCAGGACGTCGCGCGCCGCCATCCCCACCGGGTCGAGGCGCTTCTTCAGCCCGTCGAGCTCCTCGATCACGGTGAGCGGGACCACGAGGTCGCACCCGGGGTAGCCGAGGAGGACCCCCTCCGGATCGGCCACCAGCGCCGACGTGTCGAGCACGACCTGGGTGCGGGTCCCGAGGTCGTCCGGGGTGATCCCGGGCGCGTCGACGACGAGGGCGGGGTCCGGGGTCATGCAGCCTCCTGGGGGCGCAGGGCACGGGCGTCCGTCGGGGCCGGGAGGCCGCTTCGCCGTGCCGAGGAGCGGACGAACACTGCACCCGATGATGGTCCTCGGCGCCCTGCAGCGCGCGGATCCTCAGGCGTCGACCGCGTGCGGCGTCCAGGCCGCGAGCCGGTGCCGCAACCACCGCGCTTCGAAGAACGCGTGGCCGTACCAGTCGTTGTTGAAGTACGCGTAGACGTCGACGCCGTCCTCGAGCCAGCCGGCGAGCCACGCGGCCTCGTGCGCCAGCCGCTCCTCGCCGTACGCGCCGAGGTACGGGGTCCGGAGCGCGTCGGGCCCGTGGTAGCGCACGTAGGTCCAGCCGGCCGTGCGGACGCGCGGGTGGTCGGGCAGCAGGTCGTGGAGGCACAGCGCGACGTCGTGGCGCGCCAGCGCGTCGAAGACGTCGTCGTGGAGCCACGACGGGTCGCGCAGCTCCACCGACCAGCGGATGTCGTGCGGCAGCAGCTCGAGCACGGCCTCGAGGCGGGGGACGTCGCGACCCCATGCCGGCGGGAGCTGGAGCAGGTTCGGCCCGAGGTGGTCGCCGAGGCGGCGGATGCGGTCGAGGTGGCGCGGGAGCCAGAGCTCGGGGTCCTTCAGCTTCTTGCGGTGGGTGCAGAACTGTCCGACCTTGGCGGCGTAGGTGAAGCCCGGCGGCGCCTGCTGGCGCCAGCCGTCGACCTTCTCGGGCGTGGGCAGCCGGTAGAAGGTGTTGTTCAGCTCGACGGTGTCGAAGTGCTCGGCGTAGTGGCCGAACCACGTGCGCGACGGCGCTCCCTCCGGGTACACGGGACCCCGCCAGTCCTTGTAGGACCAGCCGGAGCAGCCGATGCGAGCGGTCGCCATGTCGGTCTCGTACCCGCGCGGAGCGGGCAGGATGCCGGGGTGCCCGCCGAGAAGCCCTGCGCCTTCTGCCGGATCGTCGCCGGGGAGGCGCCGGCGCACGTCGTGCTCGACGACGACGTCGCGGTCGGGTTCCTCGACATCCGGCCGCTCTTCCCGGGCCACGTGCTGCTCGTGCCCCGCCCGCACGTGGT
>DASUEE010000221.1:0-6968 GCA_036275235.1 Acidimicrobiales bacterium
ACCCCGGTGTGCACCCGCCAGCTGAACGAGTACACGTCCGAGATCGACGCGTTCCACGAGGTCGGCGCCCAGGTGCTCGCGCTCTCGCCCCAGGACGTGCCGAGCCACGACGCGTTCGCCGAGAAGCAGGGCGGCTTCGGCTTCCCGCTCCTCGCCGACACGGACAAGGCCGTGGGGGAGTCCTACGGCATCCTCGGCCCGCTCGGGTTCTACCGGCGCTCGGTCTTCGTGGTCGACGCCGAGGGGAAGGTGGCGTACTCGCACCGGGCCATCGCCGGCCTGACCTTCCGCCCCACCGACGAGCTCGTCCAGGCCGTCAACGAGGCTCGTCGCTGACGAGCTGGCCGTCGGCGAGCTCGATCCGGCGGCTGAGGGTGACCGCCTCGAGGAGCTGGCGGTCGTGGGTGACCAGCAGCAGGGTGCCCGGGTAGCCGTCGAGGGCCTGCTCGAGCTGCTCGATGGCGGGCAGGTCGAGGTGGTTGGTCGGCTCGTCGAGCACGAGCAGGTTGACCCCGACGAGCGCGAAGGCGGCCAGCACCGCGCGGGTGCGCTCGCCGGGCGACAGGCGGGTGCTGGGGCGACCCACGTGCTCGGGCCCCAGGCCGAGCTTGGCGAGCTGCGAGCGGGCCTCGGTCCGGTCGATGCCGGTCTCGCCGACGAAGGCGTCGAGCAGCGGCTCGTCGCCCCCGAACCGGCCCCGGTGCTGGTCGAGGACGCCGACCACCACCGACCGGCCGAGGGTGGCCGTCCCCTTCGTGGGCTCGAGCTCGCCCAGGAGGGCGCGCAGCAACGTGGTCTTGCCGGAGCCGTTCGGCCCGAGGAACGCCACCCGTTCCCCGTGGCCGATGTCGAGGTCGACGGGCCCCAGTCGGAAGCCGCCGCGCTCGACGACGAGGTCTCGGGCCCGCACGACCTCGGCCCCGGCCCGCTGGGTCGTCGCGAACTCGAGGCGCAGGTCCCAGCCCTCCCACGGCTTGTCGACGACCTCGAGCCGCTCGAGCGCCTTCTCGGCGCGGGCCGCCTTGCCGGCCAGCTTCTCCGACGACGTCTTGTTCCAGTGGCGGATGAACTTGTCCGGCTCGCCCGATCGCTTGACCTTGCCGACGCCCTTCGCCGACCACTCCCGGGTCTGCTGCGCCTGGCCCCGGAGCACGTCCCGCTTCTGGACGTAGTCCGCGTGCTCCTCCTCGGCGTGCCGGCGGGCGGCCGCCCGGGCGTCGAGGTACGCCTGCCACCCACCGTCGTACCGGGTGGCGGTCCGGTGGTGCTCGTCGATCTCGAGGACGCTCGTGACCACCCGGGCGAGGAACGCGCGGTCGTGGGAGACGAGCACGAACCCCGCGGGCGAGTGCACCAGGAAGTCCTCGAGCAGCGCGAGCCCGGCGAGGTCGAGGTCGTTCGTGGGCTCGTCGAGCACGAGGACGTCGAAGCCGGCGAGCAGCACCGAGGCGAGGTTCACGCGGGCGCGCTCGCCGCCGGACAGCCCGGAGGCGTCGTCGCCGGCGCGGTGGGCGCCGAGGCCGACCCGGTCGAGCACCTCGCCCATCGCCGCGTCGAGGTCGGCGACGCCGAGCAGGGTCCAGTGCTCGAGGGCATCGGCGTAGCGGTCGGCGGCGTCGGGCTCGCCGGCCGCGAGCGCCCGCATCGACGCGTCCAGCTCCCGCTGGGCCAGCTCGGCACCGGTCCGCCGGGAGATGACGGCGGCGATCGTCTCGCCGGGCCGGACGTCGAGCTCCTGGGTGAGGTGCCCGACGGTCGTGTGGCGGGGGACCCGCTCGACGGTGCCGGCATCCGGCTGGAGGTCGCCGGCGAGCAGGCGCAGGAGGGTCGACTTGCCGACGCCGTTCGGGCCCACCACGCCGATGCGGTGGCCGCTGGCGACGGTCACGGACACGCCGTCGAGCACGACCTCGGGGCCGTGGGCGAAGGCGAGGTCCCGGGCGACGATCTGGGCGGTCACCCGCCCGAGCCTGCCACCGAGCCGACGAGGGGCCCCTCGGGATCCTCGACGAGGCAGGTGGTGGTGCGGTCGCCCCGGGCCCAGGTGTCGGCGGTGGGCACGAGGAGCACGAGCTCGAGGCGGTCGCGCTCGGACTCCTCGACCCGTTGTTCGAGGGCGGCTCGGCACGGCGGCTCGGCGGCGGCGAGCACGCCCTCCTCGCCGGGGAACGCGCCGTCGGGGAGCTCGAGGACCCCGACCAGCTCGGCGTCGTGGGGCTCGCGGCAGGGCACGTCGGTCGGTGTGCCGTCGCCGAGGTCGACGCATCGCCCGGCGTCCTCGGCCTGGCCGCGCAGGGACACCACGGCGACGACGACCGCCACCACGAGGAACACCGCCAGCCCGATCCGGGTGGTGGTGCGAGCCGACAGGCGCCGCTTCGCTGGTGGCCGGTCGACGTCGGGGCGGGAGCGGACCCGCCCGGGGCGCTCCGACGTGGACCCCCGGGGCGCGGGTGGCAGGTCGCCGGCACCGAGGGCGTCCCGGAGTCGCTGGTGCTCGTCCGACGACAGCCCCGACGTCGCGGCCGTGGCGACGATGCCGAGCGAGCGGCACGCGTCGAGCACGTCGGCCGGCGACCGCCCGGTCTCGGCCGCCACGTCGGCGACCGTCGTCACGTCGTCCCGCCCCCGGCTACTGCTCGTCGGCGACGCCGAGGAGGCGAGCCCGCGAGACCGCGCGCATGCCGCGCTGCAGCCCGGTGAGCGCCAGCAGCCAGGCGATGCCGCCGATGATCCAGGTCACCTTCGTCCCTCCGAACAGCGCGCCGGTGGACTGGGAGTAGGCGACCATGATCAGCGGCAGGCTCACGAGCCCCGACGCCTGCTGGGCGGCCGCGGTGGACTTCACGCGCGCCGAGAGACGCAGGACCACCGAGAGGGTCAAGGCCAGGAAGGGCGGCACCACCCACGCCATGAGGATCCACCACTGGGTGGTGGGGAAGAACCAGCCACCCACCTCCGGCCCGACCACGAGGTTCACGATCAGCGAGTAGATGCCGAAGCCGACCACCGTGGTGGCGTAGCCGGGCAGGAGGGACGCCAGGAGCTTGCCGAGGTAGATCTCGCGGATGCCGGCGGGGGAGTGGGCGAGGAACTCGCCGGTGCCCCGCTCGCGCTCGCCGACGATCGTGGCTGCGCCGACGGCGGTCGAGATCGTGAGCGGCACGACGACGGCCACCGGTGCGAACAGGTAGACCGCCAGCGCGTAGGACGCTTGGCCCTGCGGGGTGGCGCCGCCGCCCCCTCCGTCCCCGTCGTCGGTGCTGCCGCCCGTTGCCTCCTCGATCGAGGCCTGGGCCCGGTCGGGCAGGACCTCCAGGGTCTGGCTGATCTGCTCGACGGCGTCGACGCTGGCGATGGAGGTCAGGCTGATGAGCAGGATCGTGGGGACGACGCAGAAGAAGATGGCACCGAGGCCGACCATCGGCCCCCAGAAGTCCTTCGCCTGGAGGAGCTGCTTGAGCTCGGTGCGGGCGACCGTGCCGATCTGGCCCCAGCGCAGCGGACCGACCTCCCGCTGGCGCGGGCGGCTCGGGTAGCCCTGGCCCCGGGGCGGGGGCGCGACGGGCTCGACCTCGGGTGCCCTCACGCGTGCACCTCGCCGATGGGGTTCTCACCGCTCGAGCGGCGCACGGCGAAGTACAGGTCCTCGAGCGAGTGCCGCTCGACCTCGACGCGGGTGACCCGGACCCCGGCCCGGGCGAGCGCGAACACCAGCTCGGGCGTGCGGGCGGGCTCGTCGACCACCACCACCGCCGGCCCGTCGTCGCGCACGTCGACGCGTGCCACGCCGGGCTCGTCGGCCAGGCGGGCGAGCCCGGCGCGGTCCTCGGCGTCGACGAGCACCGTGTGGTCCGGCCAGTAGCGGCGGACGAGCTGGTCCGGCGGGCCCTGGACGAGGGAGCGCCCGTCCTGGAGCATCACGACCTGGTCGGCGAGCCCCTCGGCCTCCAGCAGCAGGTGGGTGCACATGACCACCGTGTCGCCCTGGGCGGTCATCTCCCGGATCAGCTCGAGGACGGCGTAGGAGGACTCCGGGTCGAGGCCGGAGGTCGGCTCGTCGTACAGCACGAGGTCGGGTTCGTGCAGGACGCTGCGGGCCAGCGCCAGTCGGGTCTTCATCCCGGTCGAGTAGCCACCGACCTGCTGGTCGAGGGCGCCGGCGATCCCGAAGCGCTCGGCGGCCTCGTCGATGCGCCGGCGGGCCTCGTCCCGCCGGCCGAGACCGTAGAGCTCGGCGGCGTAGCGCAGGTTGTCGAGCCCGGAGAGCCGGTCGTACAGCGCGGGCTTCGCCGACACGATCCCGATGCGGCGGCGCACGTCCGGTCCGTCGACGGCTGGGTCGAGGCCGAACACCCGGACGCTGCCGGCGTCGGGTGCCAGGGCGCCGGTGATCACCCGCGTGCACGTGGTCTTCCCCGCGCCGTTCGGTCCGAGCAGCACGGTGATCGAGCGCGGCGGCACGCGGAAGCTCAGCCCGTCGAGTGCGGTCTGGTCGCCGAAGCGGCGCGACACCGCGTCGAGGGCCACGACCGGGACGTCGGCCTCGGGCGGGGCGGGCGGGGGCGCGACGGCGTGGGGGGCGGGCATCAGCACGGGGGGTGGATCGGCACTCGGACGGCGACAGTTGAGCAGAGCGCTCCCGAGCGCCGGTGGCGCCGGGCATCCCCGAGGCCCGCCCGGACCTCCGGTACGCTCGAACCCGTGTTCGTCCTGGGCATCGACCCCGGCCTGTCGCGCTGCGGCTACGCGGTGCTCGACGCCGGCCGCCGGCCGGCGCGCCCCGTCGCGCTCGGCGTGCTCCGCACGTCGCCCGACGATCCCGTGCCCCGCCGGCTGCACGAGCTGCAGACCGAGGTGCGCAGCCTGCTCGCCGAGTACCGGCCCGTGGCGGTGGCGGTCGAGCGCGTGCTGTTCTCGGTGAACGTGCGCACGGCCATCGGCGTCGCCCAGGCTGCCGGCGTGGTCATGACCGAGGCCGTGGGCGCCCAGGCCGAGGTCGCCGAGTACTCGCCCAACGAGGTGAAGCTGGCGGTCACCGGTGACGGTGCCGCCGACAAGGCGCAGATCGAAGCGATGGTGCAGCGCCTGCTGCGCATCGCCCGACCCATCCGGCCCGTCGACGCCGCCGATGCCGCCGCCATCGCGCTGTGCCACCTGGCGCACGCGCCGATGCAGGCGCGTGTCGCCACCGCCCGGGCCGGGAGTGCCCGGTGATCGGTTCGCTGCGCGGCACCCTGCTCGACCGCGAGGACGACGTCGTGCTCGTCGAGGTCGGCGGGGTGGGGTACCGGGTCACCGTCAGCCCCACCACGGCCGTGTCCCTGGGCGACGTGGGCGACGAGGTCTTCCTCTGGGTCCACCACCACATCCGCGAGGATGCCCAGTCGCTCTACGGCTTCCCCACGGCCGACGGCCGGCGGTGCTTCACGGCCCTGCTCGGCGCCCACGGCGTCGGCCCCGCCCTCGCGCTCGCCATCCTCTCGGTCCACGGGCCGGTGGACCTCGTCCGGGTGCTGGCCGAGGACGACGTCGCCGCCCTGTGCCTCGTGCCCGGCGTGGGGAAGAAGACCGCGGCGCGCCTGCTCGTGGAGCTCAAGAGCCGCCTCGACATCCCCCTCGACGGCCCGGTCGTGGTCGAGGGCGGCGGCTCCGCGCCGGTGGGCGCCGGCGCCGCCCGCGCCGACGTGCGTGAGGCGCTCGCGGGGCTCGGCTACGGCCCCGAGGAGATCCGCGGGGTCCTCGCCGACCTGCCCGACGGCGACGACGCCGGCGAGCTGCTCAAGCAGGCGCTGCGCCTCCTGGCGGCCGTGCGATGAGGGAGGAGCTGCTCGACCCCGGCGCCGCCGAGGACGAGGTCGGCGTCGACGCCGGCCTTCGGCCCCGCACTCTCGAGGACTTCGTCGGCCAGAGCCGGCTGAAGGAGCACCTCTCGATCATCCTCGAGGCGGCCCGCCGTCGCGGACAGGCGGTCGACCACCTGCTGTTCGCCGGTCCTCCGGGCCTCGGCAAGACCACCCTCGCCGCGATCGTCGCCCACGAGATGGGGGTTCGCCACGTGCCCACCTCCGGCCCGGCCATCGAGCGGGCCGGCGACCTCGCAGCCATCCTCACCCAGCTCGAGGAGGGCGACGTCCTCTTCGTCGACGAGATCCACCGCCTGCCGCGTGCGGTCGAAGAGGTCCTCTACCCGGCGATGGAGGACTTCCAGCTCGACATCGTCATCGGCAAGGGGCCAGCGGCGCGCTCGATCCGCCTCGACCTCCCACCCTTCACCCTCGTCGGCGCCACCACCCGCACGGGCGCCATCACGGGACCGCTGCGCGACCGCTTCGGTCTGGTCGAGCGCCTCGACTACTACGCCGCCGACGAGCTCGAGGCCATCGTGGCGAGGGCCGCCGCCATCCTCGAGGTCGAGCTGGAGCCCACCGGCGCCTCGGAGATCGCCCGGCGGGCCCGCGGCACGCCCCGCATCGCCAACCGCCTGCTCCGTCGGGTCCGCGACTACGCCGAGGTCCGCGGCGACGGCACCATCGACGCCGCCACCGCATCGGCGGGCCTGGCCACCTTCGGCGTCGACGAGCGCGGCCTCGACAAGGTCGACCGTGCCATCCTCTCGGCGATCTGCGAGCGCTTCGGGGGCGGTCCCGTCGGCCTGTCGACGCTCGCCATCTCGGTGGGCGAGCAGACCGAGACCGTCGAGGACGTCTACGAGCCGTTCCTCATCCAGCAGGGCCTGCTCATGCGCACCCCGAAGGGGCGGGTGTGCACGGCGCCGGCCTGGGAGCACCTCGGCCTGGTGGCGCCGCGGGAGGCCGTGGTCGACGGCCCGCCCGCCCTGTTCGAGTAGCTCAGATGCCCCGCAGCAGCTCGACGATGATCCTCGTCGGGGACTCGATGCACGTCGCCAGGTTCACCGTCTCGAGGCCCACGCAGGCGATGTAGTCGCCGCTGGCCGCCCGCACGCC
>DASUEE010000222.1:0-7983 GCA_036275235.1 Acidimicrobiales bacterium
GCGGGCCGGGCGAGGTCGCCGGCGGCGGAGCGCCGCGACAGCAGCGAGCGCACGCCGCTCACGCGCCACCCATCCCGGGACGGGGCAGGAGCCGTCGCCGCCACCCGGCCGGCAGGAGGTGGTCCATGACGTCGTCGATGGTGACCACGCCCACCAGGTGCCGCGAGCCGTCGCACACCGCGACCGCCACCATGTCGTAGGCCGCCAGGCGGCCGGCCACCTCCAGCGCGGAGGTGTCCGGGGCGAGGACCTCGGACCGCTCGGGGATGATGTCGCCGAGGCGGTCGGACGGGGGGTGTCGCAGCAGGCGCTGGAAGCCGATCGTGCCGAGGAAGCGTCCCGTGGGCACCGACAGCGGCGGGTTCACGACGAACACCTGGGCGGCCAGCGCCACCGGCAACGTGTGCTCGCGCAGGCGGGCGAGCGCCTCGGCGACCGTGGCCGACGGCTCCATCAGCACCGGCTCGGGCGTCATGAGACCGCCGGCCGTGGCCGACTCGTAGCTGAGCAGCCGGCGCACGGGCGTGGCCTCGTCGGGCTCCATGGCACCGAGCAGGCGGGCGCGCTCGTCGGCGGGCAGCTCGCCGAGGAGGTCGGCGGCGTCGTCGGGGTCCATCTCCTCGAGCACGTCGGCCGCGCGCTCGAGGTCGAGGCCGCTGATGAGGCGGATCTGCTCGTCCTCCGGGAGCTCCTCGAGCAGGTCGGCGAGCCGCTCGTCCTCCATGATCTCGGCGAGGCGCTGGCGCTTCTCCAGCGGCAGGGCCCGGATGCGGTTCGCGACGTCGGCGGGGCGCATGTCGCGCATCTCGGCCACCTCGGCGGCGTCGGCGCCCACCTCGAAGATGGTCCGGCCCACGTCCCACGGGACGATGATCGGGTTGCGCCTCCGGGCGAGCGGCCCTCGCCCGCCGAGGGCGAGGGTGGCCAGCTCCCACGTCGCGGCCCGCCCCTCGCTCGGCGCGATGCCCACGTCGAGCACGTACCGGTCGAGGCCGTCGACCTCCACGCGCCGACCCACGACGTCGCCCAGAGCGAGCAGCTCGCCCTCGCGCTTGCGGAACGGACGCAGGTCGATGGAGCCGGTGCGCATCCGCACGCCGTCGGGGCCGAGGTCCTCGACCCGGTTGCCGTTCACGAAGATGCGCCGGCGCTGCACGTGGGTCACGAACCCCAGGACGCTCGGGCTGAACCGGCCGGCGGGCGCGAGGACGACATCGTCGACCTGTCCGATCGCTTCGCCGTCGCCGTCGAGCAGCGGCAGGCGCGCGACCCGGGAGACGTAGCGCAGCACCTCCGGCACGTGCGGAGGCTACCGAGGGCCGCTCCTGGCGCCGCGAACGCGCCCGGAGGCGGTCGTACACTCCGCGCCCGTGCCCCGACGCGTGCCGCTGCTGCCGGTGGCGCTGGCGAGCGTGCTCGTGATCGTGGCCACCTGGTGGGTCGACGACCGGGGCGACGTCGGGGCCGGCGGCGGGCTCGTCACGTCGGACGACGGGGCGTCGGTGCCGGGCGACGAGGGGACCACCACCACGACGCTGTCCCCCTTCGACGGGTGGTCCGACCCCCGACTCGCCGGCCAGCCGTACCCGGGCGCGACCGTCGACGGCCTGCTCACCTTCCGGGGGAACCCGACCCGGAGCTGGTACGGCACCGGCCCCGTGCCCCGCACCCCCGAGATCGCGTTCCGGTACCCGGGCACCGGCGGCCTCTGCCGCGAGTCGACCAACCTCGGCGAGACCAAGGTGTGGTGCGGCCTGGGCTGGACCGGGCAGCCCGCGGTCTTCGAGCGCGACGGCCGCACGTGGGCGGTGTTCGGCGCCTACGACGGCGGCGTGCACTTCGTCGACGCCGACACCGGCGAGCGCATCATCCCCAGCCTTCCCACCGGCGACCTCATCAAGGGCAGCGTCACGGTCGACCCGGACGGGTACCCGTTCGTCTACACCGGGTCCCGCGACGACCGGTACCGCATCGTGTCGTTCGAGGGCGACGAACCGGTCGAGCTGTGGTCGATGCACGCCGAGGACTTCTCACCGGTCCTCTGGAACGACGACTGGGACAGCTCGGGCGTCGTCATCGACGACCACCTCTTCGTGGGCGGCGAGAACAGCCAGTTCGTCATCGTGCGGTTGAACCGGGGCCGGTCCCCGGACGGTCGGGCCACGGTCGAGCCGGAAGTGGTGTTCAACGCGCCGGGCTGGGACCAGGAGCTGCTCGACGCGCTGGGCGACGAGACCGTTTCCATCGAGGTGTCGCCCACGGTGGTCGGAGACACCGTCTACTTCACCAACTCGGGCGGCCTGGTCCAGGGGTGGGACGTGTCCGGGCTCGCCGAGGGCGACACGCCCACGCGCACCTTCCGGTTCTGGATGGGTGACGACACCGACGCGTCGATCGTCGCCGACGCCGAGGGGATGCTCTACGTCGCCGCCGAGTACGAGCGGACGGCGACGGCGGCGCGGGCGGATGCCGTCGGGCAGCTGGTGAAGCTCGACCCCTCGGGCGACGACCCCGTCGTGTGGTCGTGGTCCGACGACGGCGGCCGCCCCGGCGGCATCTGGGGTACGCCGGCCGTCGCCGACGGCGTCGTGTACGTGGCCACCAACGGCGGGCGCGTGCTGGGGATCTCGGCGGCGACCGGTCGCGAGCTGTGGGCGAAGCGGCTGCCCGGCCCGCTCTGGGGCTCGCCGGTGGTGGTGGACGACGTCCTCCTCATCGGCGACTGCGACGGCGCGTTCCACGCGTTCGACGTCCGGCCCGAGGGCGCCGAACCCGTCGAACGCTGGTCCGTCGACCTCGGCGGCTGCATCGAGGCCACGCCTGCGCTCTGGGGCGGTCGGGTCCTCGTCGGCTCACGGGACGGCGCGCTCTACTCGATCGTCGACGGCGGACCGTCCGGTCAGGGGTCTGGCTAGCCTCCGCCCATGGCGCGCCAGCGCGAGCAGCAGTTCGAGCGGCACATGAGCGACAGCGAGGCGCTCATGTGGAACCTCGAGAAGGACCCGGCCCTCAGCTCGTGGTTCGCGAGCCTGACCCTCCTCGACCGGCCGCCGTCGATGGAGCGGTTTCGGGCCCGCATCGCCAACGCCGCCGTGGAGGTCCCGCGCCTGCGCCAGCGGGTGGTGGCCAGCGTGGGCCGGCTCAGCCCGCCCGTGTGGGTCGACGACCCCGACTTCGACCTCGACCACCACATCTGGCGCATCGCCGTGCCGGCCCCGGGCACCGACACCGAGCTGCACGAGCTCGCCGTGCGCCTGCTGGTCGAGCCCTTCGAACGCACCCGACCGCTGTGGCAGTTCGTGATCATCGAGGGCCTGGCCGACGGTCGCGCCGCGCTCTTCCAGAAGATGCACCACACGATCACCGACGGCGAGGGCGGCGTCCGCCTGGCCGAGCGGTTCGTCGACCTCGAGCGCGAACCGAACGAGCCCGATCCCGCCGAGCTGCCGGTGCCGGAGGCCGAGGTCGAGGGCTTCGGCGACGCCGCCCGGGAGGTCATCGGGCACAACGTCCGGCGCGTGGGGGGTCTGGCTCAGCGCGTGGCGCGCTCGGTCGTGCTCGACCCGCTCGGCACCGCCCGAGGTCTCGGCCTGGCGGCCCGTGAGCTCGACCGCTCGCTGCGACCCTCGCACGACCAGGGCACGTCCGTCGGCTCGCCGCTGTGGCAGCCGCGGACGCTCAAGCGCTGGTTCGGCACCCTGCGCGTGCCGCTCGACGACGTGAAGCGGGCCGGCAAGTCGCTCGGTGGCACCGTCAACGACGTGTTCGTGGCGGGCGCGCTCGCCGGCGCCACCGCCTACCACGTCGAGCGCGGCGTGACCCTCGACCGCATGCGGGTGGCGATGCCGGTCAGCACCCGCCGGGGCGGCACCGTCGGCGGCAACTCCTTCGCCATCACCACCACCGACGTCGACGCCCTCGCCGACCCGGTCGAGGCGCTCGGTGCGGTGCACGACGCGCTGGCGGCCACCAAGGAGGGCGGCTCGGTCGACCTGGTCGGCCAGCTCGCCATGGTGGTGAACCTCCTGCCCACCTCGGTGCTCACCTCCTTCGCGAAGGACGCCGCGGCCACGGTCGACTTCACGGTGTCGAACGTGCGGGGTGCGCCGATCGAGCTCTACATCGCCGGCGCCCGCTGCGAGGGGCTGTTCCCGCTCGGCCCCATCTCCGGCACCGCGTTCAACCTCACCACCATGAGCTACGCCGGCAACCTCGACATGGGCCTGGTGGTCGACGCCGGCGCGGTGGAGGACCCTCGGGGCCTGCGCGACCACCTGGTCGCGGCGTACGACGAGCTGCTCGCCGCCACCCGCTAGCTCAAGGATCTCGCCGGCACGCCGATGAGACCGGGGTGCAGATCGACAACGAGTCCGAGCGGCGGCTGCTCCGGGCACTGGTCGCCGAGGACGACCCGGGCATCCGCCGGCTGATCGCCGGCATGCTCGAGCTCGACGGCTGGGAGGTGCGCGAGGCGGTGGACGGCGAGGACGCCATCGCGCTCGCCGAGGGCTGGAAGCCGGATGCCCTCGTGATGGACGTGATGATGCCCAAGGTCGACGGCATCACCGCCACCGAGCGGATCCGCGAGCAGCCGGGCAACGACGACTGCGTGGTCATCGTGGTCTCGGCCGAACCGGCTGCCGAGGCCCGGGCGCGGGCGATCGGCTCCGACGACTTCGTGGCCAAGCCCTTCGACCCCGACGACCTCTCGGCCCGCACCCGCGCCGCCCTGCGCTGGCGCTCCGGCCAGGCCGTCTGAGCCCCCACCCCCTCGAAACTGGCAGCGGCTGCGTTGCACGCCCCCTGAAACTGGCAGCGGCTGCGTTGCACGCCTCCTGAAACTGGCAGCGGCTGCGTTGCACGCCTCCTGAAACTGGCAGCGGCTGCGTTGCAGCGGCGCGTCAGATCGCGAGCTGGCGCGACGCGAGGTCGCGCATGATCTCCTCGGAGCCGCCGCCGATGGCCTGGACCCGCACCTCGCGGTAGAGGCGCTCGACCGTGTCGCCCCGCAGGTAGCTGGCGCCACCGAGGATCTGGGCCGCCTCGCGGGCGCAGGCCTCGAAGCACAGGGTGGCGTTCACCTTGGCCTCGGCGATCTCGGCCACCGGGTCGTCGCCCTGGTTCAGCCGCCACGACAGCAGCTCCAGCCACGCCTTCGACGCGTTGATCATCCGGTCCATCTCGGCGAGCTTGTGGCGGATCACCTGGTGGTCGGCCAGGCGCTTGCCGAAGGTCTCCCGCTCGCGGGCCCAGGCCACGGCCTCGTCGAAGCACACGCGGCTGAACGCCGTCGACTGCACGGCGAGGTCGATGCGCTCGGCGTTGAAGTTGCGGACGATGGCCTGGAACCCTGCGCCCTCCTCGGTGATGAGGTTGTCCACCGGGACGCGCACGTCGTCGAAGTAGAGGGTGGCCGTGTCCGACGCCAGCCAGCCCATCTTGTCGAGCTTGGTCCGGTCGACGCCGGGGCGGTCGCCCTCGATGAGCAGCAGCGACAGGCCCGACGAACCCTCGGCGCCGGTGCGGACGGCGGTGGTGAAGAAGTCGGCCCGCATGCCGGAGGTGATGAACGTCTTGGAGCCGTTGACGACGTACTCGTCGCCCTCGCGCCGGGCCGTCGTCCTGATGCGGGCGACGTCGGAGCCGCCGGATGGCTCGGTGATGGCGAGCGCGGCGATCTTCTCGCCGGACATGCACGGCGCGATGACCCGTGCCTTCATCTCGTCGGAGGCGAAGCGCTGGATCGGCGGCAGGCCGATGTAGTTCGAGAACAGCGCCGCCACGACGCCCCCGGAGCCGGCCCGGCACAGCTCCTCCATCAGGACCAAGCGCATGATGGCGTCGCGCTGACCGTGCCCGCCGTGCTCCTCGTCGAACCCGTCGCCGAAGAGGCCGATCGCTCCGGCCTTCACGTAGAGGTCGCGGGGGACCTCGCCGGCGAGGTCCCACTCGTGGACGTTCGGCGCGATCTCCTTCTCGGTGAACTGGCGCACCACCTCGCGGTAGGCGTGGTGGTCGTCGGTGTAGAAGGGGCTGGAGACCGTGGGCATCACGGCCAGCCTTCCACGCGGTCAGTCCTCGTGCGGAGGCGTGCCCGGGGCGTGGGGGTGGTCGCCGGTCGCCGACGTGTCGTCGTGGCCGTGGGCGCAACCGCTGCCGTGGGAGCCCTCGATGCCGGCGAAGGGGCCGCACGGGTGCTCGGTGACCCACACGTGCAGCATCGGCTGGGTCCCCCGGAACTCGCCCCGCAGGCACGAGCCGCTGGCGTTCGTGGTGCCGACCACGCGAGCGCCCTCCCAGCAAAGGTTCTGGTGGTCGTGCCACTCGGTGAGGTCGCCGGCGATGTCGGGGACGTCGTCCATCGTCGAGCCGAACGGCAGCAGGTACATGGCCGACGCCACCTCCTTGGTGCCGTCCGGGTGCACCTCCAGCACGATCGACTCGATCCCGTCGGGATCGAGCACGGCCTGGTCGGCGATGCGCCCGACGTGGATGTAGTGCTCCCAGCCGGTGGCGCCGTCGCCGATGGAGAGGAAGCCCGCGGCCTGCACGGCGGCCTCGTCCGGGAACGCCCGCATCGCCTCGTGGGTGTCGATGATCAGCTGCTCCGCCCGCGCCCGGGCCTCGGCCGACGGGGCCTGGTCCAGGAACGAGGCGAAGCTCGCCGGGTAGCCGAGCTCCTCGGAGGTGGCGACCTCATCGGCCGACGGCGCCGCCGGGTCGCTGTCGTGGTGGTCGTCGTCGCCGTGGTCGTGGCTGTCGTCGTGCACGTGGCCGGGGTCGTCGTGGTGCCCGGCCGCGACCTCGCCGTCGTGGGCGTGGTCGCCGTGGTCGTGCGGGGTCGCCATCGCCGGGACCGTCGCGACGGCGATGACCGCCACCAGCGCCGGCACCGCGACCCGTGCGACCCGGGGGACGACGGTGGCGCCGAGGGACAGCGCCGCGCCGAGCGCGGCCACCACGGCGAGCACCGCGGCGAGCCCGTCGGCGAAGCCCACCGACTGCGACCGCTCGAGCCCCTCGATGGCGTCGAGGCCCGCGCTGCGGGTGACGCCCCACGCGCCGAGCGCGGCGAGGTTGATGGCCACGCCGGCGAGGACGGTGGGTCGGCCGGGACGCCTGAGCGACGCGGCCGCCCAGCCGATCTGCGCGACGGCGGCCACGGCGAACAGGCGCGACAGCGTGGTGAGCTCGGCGTGGGAGCCGGCGGCGGCGGCGTGGATCGCACCGGCGGCGGCCGAGGCGACCGCCGCGAGGGTGGCGGCGGGGTGTGGTGACGAGGGCATGCGCCCCTCCTGGTGCGACGAGGTCCCCAGGGTACGGATCGCGTGCGCCCGGCGGATGGCCCTCCCCGAACTGGCAGCAGCAGCTCCGTTGCAGGGGGCGCCGCCCAGCGGAGTGCGGCCCCCCGGAACTGGCAGCAGCTCCGTTGCAGGGGCGGCGCTCAGCGGAGTGCGGCGGCCACGGCCTCCGGGTCATCCGCCCCGATGACCACGGCGCCCCACGGCTCGTCGCGGAGCTCGATCCGCACGGCCGGCTGACCGCGCTTCGCGACGACCAGCTCCTTCCCGTTCCGACGTCGCCAGATCCCGACGGCTCGCACCCCCGGTGCACCGAGTCCCGGCGCCCGGATCCCGTGCACCGCGTCGAGTCCTCGCTCGAACACCGTCACGGAGGCGACCGCCTCCCGGGGGAACGTCACGTCGCCGCGCAGCGAGAAGAACCTCTCGATGGGCTGCAGGCGGACCCGCACCTCGCGCTCGCCGACCTCGATCGTCGCCATGGGGCCATCGTGCCCCGGCGCGGGTCTCGGAGGGGGATCATCGGTCGGGACAGGTGGGTAAGGCACCCCCATGACCGAGAACAACGACCCCACCACCCTCGAGGAGCCCACCCCCGAGGAGGAGGCGGCCGCCGAGCGTGCCGCCGAGCAGGCCCCGGACATCGAAGAGGAGTACCGGGACATGACCGAGAAGGGCGCCC
>DASUEE010000223.1:0-13701 GCA_036275235.1 Acidimicrobiales bacterium
CCGAGCCCGGCTCCGACGAGGTCCGCTCGATCTTCGCGTTCCACGACGGAACGGATCGCCTGGCCCAGGTGGTGTCGGACGAGCGCCTCGCCGGCGCCGCCCGCCAGCTCCTCGGCTCCGACGTGTACGTCCACCAGAGCCGCGTGAACCGCAAGCCCGGGTTCCGTGGCCGGGACTTCCAGTGGCACTCGGACTTCGAGACCTGGCACACCGAGGACGGCATGCCCCGCATGCGCTGCCTCAGCGCCGTGGTCGCCCTCACCGACAACGAGCCGTGGAACGGCTCGCTGCTGGTGATGCCGGGCTCCCACGACACCTTCGTGACCTGCCCGACGCCGACGCCGCCTGCGAACCACGAGCGCTCCCTCGTCGCGCAGGAGGTGGGCGTCCCGGACGAAGCCAGCCTGACCACGCTCTTCGAGCGGCACGGCATCGAGCAGTGCACGGGGAAGGCGGGCTCGGTCCTGCTGTTCGACTGCAACCTCGTGCACGGCTCGTCCTCGAACATCTCGCCGCTGCCGCGCCGCAACCTCTTCGTGGTCTTCAACAGCACCGAGAACGCGCTGGTGGAGCCCTATGCCGCGCTGCAGCGCCGCCCGGAGCACATCGCCGCCCGCACCTTCGACGCCGTGTGAGCCCTGCCCTCCCGTGCGACGATGCAGGGGAGGGGCAGGAACCGGAGCCCCACGAGGGGAAGAGAGCGGCCATGCAGCAGCTCACCGGGGTCGATGCGTCGTTCCTGTACATGGAGGGCCCGACGACGTTCGGGCACGTGTCGAGCCTGATCGTGTACGACCCCAAGGGCACCGACGCGGCCGGGTACGAGGCGACGAGGGAGCTGTTCGCCGAGCGGCTCCACCTCCTCGAGCCCATGCGCCGCAAGCTCGTGCCGGTGCCGCTGGGCATCGACCACCCCTACTGGATCGAGGACCCCCACCTGGACCTCGACTTCCACATCCGCCAGACCGCGGTGGCGCCGCCCGGCACGGACGAGCAGCTGGCCGAGCTGGTTGCCCGCCTCATCGCGCGCCCGCTCGACCGCAGCCGACCCCTGTGGGAGCTCTACGTCATCTACGGGCTCGAGAGCGGCCACATCGCCCAGCTGACGAAGATCCACCATGCCGCCATCGACGGCGTCGGCGGTGCGCAGCTCCTCGCCAACATCCTCTCCCTCGAGCCCGGCGCGCCGCCTCCGCCCGGCGAGCTGCCCGAGCCCGAGCGCGTGCCCACCCAGGAGGAGATGCTCGTGCGCGGGCTGGCGTCGGTCGCCACCCGCCCGTACAAGCAGGGCCGCCTCGCCATCAGGCTCCTGCGCGAGCTGCCCCAGATCGGCAAGGCCTTCGACTGGGCGGGGCTCGGCCGGTCCGTCCCGGAGCCCGTCGCCCGGGTGTTCGGCCAGGCGCCGCGCCGCGAGGAGGAGGAGACGCCCGCCGTCCTCTCCCTCACCGGCGGGTTCACCCGACCGTCCACCCGGTTCAACAACAAGATCGGCCCGCACCGGCGCTTCGCGTTCACGTCCGTGCCCCTCTCCGACGTCAAGGCCGTGAAGGAGGCGCTGGGCGTCACGGTGAACGACGTCGTGCTCGGCATGTGCGCCGGCGCGCTGCGCACCTACCTCGACGAGCGCGGCGAGCTCCCGGAGGAGTCGCTGCGCTGCATGATCCCGGTGTCCGTGCGCACCGAGGAGCAGGCGAACACCTGGGGCAACCGCGTGTCCGGGATGCTGGCTGCGCTGGCCACCGACGTCGCCGATCCGGTGGCGCGGCTGAAGGTCATCCACGAGGAGACGATCCGGGCCAAGCAGGCGCTGGGCGCCGTCCCCGGCGACCTGCTCACCGACGTCGCCGAGTTCGCCCCGCCGGTGCTGTTCTCCCAGGCCACGCGGGTGCTCACGCGCTCCGCGATCGCCAACCGGATCGATCCGCCGTTCAACCTCATCATCTCGAACGTGCCCGGACCGCAGTTCCCGCTGTACGCCGGCGAAGCCGAGATGCTCTCGTACATCCCGGTGTCGGCCGTGGCCGACACCCAGGGGCTGAACATGACGATCATGTCGTACAACGGCCGCTGCGACTTCGGCCTCGTGGCCTGTCGCGATGCCGTCCCCGACCTGTGGGACCTGTGCCACCTGCTCGAGGACAGCCTCGAGGAGCTCAAGGAGATCGCCGGGGTCTCCTCGAGCAGCTAGGACCGCTGGACCAGGCCGGCCACCAGGGCGAGGACCGCGGCCAGCAGCGCCGCGGACGTCGCGAGGCGCCCGTCGCCGCGAGCGGCCTCGAGGTCGGGCGCTGGTCCGCTCAGGCGGCGGGCCCGGCTCGCGCCCAGCGCGACGGCGGTGAAGGCGGCCACGAGGGCGGCGGCGGCCAGCGGCTGGGGCTCCTGGCGGCTGTGGCCGGGGATCTCCGGGACCTGCACCGTCCGGGGGACGCCGTCCAGGACCGAGACCGGGCCCACGCGGTACTCCGTGGGCCGCACCCGGGCGCCGGGGACGATCTCGAGGCGGCGGGCGTCGCCGGGGAGCGTGAACTCCACGCTGGCGCGCCCCGTGCTCCCCTCCGGGACCCGCAGCCAGGCGGTGGCGACGCGGGTCGGTCCGTCGGTGCCGACGCCCGCCGGCTTGCCCTCGATGACCCGCACGTCACGGGCCGCGCCCGGCAGCGTGAACGTGACGAACGCGCGGTGGACGCCGACGGGGACGTAGCGGTTCAGGCTGTCGATGTACGGCGCGGTCGGGCGCACCACCGGGTTCGCGAGCTCGAGGGACGCCCGGTAGCGGCGCCGGTCGCCGACGCCTTCGGCGGGCGTCCGTGGGGGATCGAGCGGGAGCAGGTGCACCACGGGATCCAGGTAGTAGTCGCGCTTGGACGCCGAGGCGTTCTGGGCGGCCACGAGGAAGCTGTCGGCGGTGAGCGCGCCGTCCGCGCCGAGCGACTCCCACAGGCGCTGCACGCCGTCGTCGGCCGACCACCCCATCAGGTGGCGCCCCTCGGCCGCATCGGTCAGCGCGGAGGCGAGGTCGACGACGTCGACGTCGCGCTCGGTGACCGTGTCGAAGATGGTGCCGGCGATGCGGCTCTGGAGGTCCCGCCGCTCGTGGCGCTCGTCGACCTCGCCGAGCCGCAGGTAGTTGTCGCGCAGCAGCACGTCGACCGCGTTGTCGGCGCTCACCACCTCGTCGTCGACCACCACCGGGCCGGTGGCCTCCATCATGGTGGCGAGCGCCGGGACGTCGAGGGAGACGACCATGTCGATCGCGCCGATCGGTGAGCGAGCGGCCAGGTCGGCGAGGATCCGGCCGACGGTGCGGAAGTCCGGCGTCGTCGAGGTGGTCCGCCACTCGTGGCCGAAGTCCCAGATCCGCTGGTACAGGGCAGCCAGCTCCTCGGGCACGTCGGCGCGCCCCTGCGTGCGCAAGGTGATGGCACCGGTCTGGAAGAACCGGCTGCTCTCGAAGTCTCCGTCCTCGACCGTGATGACACCGGCCGACAGGTGCATGCCCATGCCTGCCCGCATCTCGGCGTTGTTGGCGGCCACGAGCAGCACGCGCGTGGGGCCCTCGAGCAGGTCGTGCGCCGTCTCGAGGTGACCCTCGAGCTCGTCGAAGCGCGCCGGGAGGTCGTCGATCTCGGCCTCCAAGCGTGACGACGCCCGACGCAGCGGCCCGAGCAGCTCCCCGTCGTCCACCTCCGGGAGCTCCCGGGCGCGGGCCTCGACGTCGCGGACGGCGTCGAGCGCCGTGCGGACCAACCGCAGGCGACCGCCCTCACCGGTGTCGCGCAGGCCGGCCTCGACCCGGTCGAGGGCGTCGTCGCCGGCGTCGGCGAGCGCGCCCACGTTCGCGGTGATCGCCCGCAGCCCCTCGACCTGATCGCCGAGGACGGGCACGGCGGTGAGCGGGCTGAGCAGCGGGGAGGCCGACCACCGCTCGGCCCGGTCGACGGCCCGCAAGGACGGGCCGACGGCGGGGCGGAGGCCGCCCCGCTCCTCGATGGTCTCCAGCGAGAAGCTCGACAGCTCCTGCTGGGCGGACAGCAGCGACCAGCCGACGGCGACGAGCGTGCCGACGACCGCGACGAGGTAGCCGGCGGCGGCGAGGCCCAGGCCCCGCCGCAGCAGTCGGCTCAGCTGCGGGTCAGGCGGCGCAGCGCGAGGCCGGCGACCGCCGCTGCGCTGGCCGCGCCGACGAGCGCGACGCCACCGGTGTTCGGGAGCGAGCCGCCACCCGTGGCGGGCGGGGCTGCGGTCTCATCCGGCGCGACGCCGCCGCCACCCCCGGCCTCGTCGCAGCCCTCGTAGCCCTCGTAGCCCTCGTACCCGGGCGGGCACTCGTCCTCGCCCTCGTAGCCCTCGTAGCCCTCGTAGCCCTCGTACTGGGCCGACGCCACGCCGGGCAGCATGGCTGCGCCGCCGAAGGTCAGGGCGATGGCGAGCCCGAAGACGGCCAGGAACTTGCGGGTGATGCGCTGGCGATGCACGTACTGCCTCCTCGACGCGGGCCACCCGGACGGGCGGACCGACCCCTTTCACGCCGCCTGGGCGGGGCGCTCCGGGGCACCTTTCGACGCAATCGTCCCACATTCCTCCCTTCGGTGCGAACATCCCGGGAGTTGTGACCGCCGGGGGCGTCTGGCAACATGGCCCGGATGATCCGCAGCCACCTCGTACGCATCATCGCCTAGCGCACGCCCGAGACCCCTCGCGCGTGCGCCCACGACCTCCCAGACGGGAGGTCGTCGTCGTTTTCCGCCCCGAACACGCCCGCCACCGCTCGGAGGAGCAACCGCAGTGGAACCGAACGAACCGACCAACGGAGGCGCCGCCCTCATCCGGGCCCTCGAGCTCGAGGGCGTGGACGTGGTGTTCGGCCTCCCCGGCGGCGCGATCCTCCCGGTCTACGACCCGATCATCGACTCCTCGATCCGCCACATCCTCGTGCGCCACGAGCAGGGCGCCGGGCACATGGCCGAGGGGTACGCCCACGTCACCGGCAAGCCCGGCGTGTGCATGGTGACGTCGGGCCCGGCAGCCACGAACGTGGTCACGCCGCTCGCCGACGCCTACCTCGACTCCGTGCCGATGATCTGCATCACCGGCCAGGTGCCCTACGGCGCCATCGGCACCGACGCGTTCCAGGAGTGCGACACCACCGGCATCACCATGTCGGTGACGAAGCACAACTTCCTCATCAGCGAGGCCGCCGACATCCCCCGGATCGTGCGCGAGGCGTTCCACATCGCCACCACCGGCCGGCCCGGTCCCGTGCTCATCGACGTCCCGAAGGACATCGTCGACCCGACCCAGCCCCGGTCGCAGCTCGACTGGTACTGGCCCACCGACGAGGAGGTCGCGGCCGGCCTGCCCGGCTACCGGCCCACCACGAAGGGCCACCCGAGGAAGATCAAGGAGGCGGCGGAGCTGATCCTCGCCTCGGAGCGCCCGGTCATCTACGCCGGCGGCGGCATCCTCAAGGCGCGGGCCGCCGACGCCCTGCGGGAGCTCGCCGAGCTCACCGGGATCCACGTCGTCACCACGCTGATGGCCCGGGGCGCCTTCCCCGACGACCACGAGCTGTGCCTCGGCATGCCCGGCATGCACGGCAACTACACGGCGGTCATGTCGTTCCAGGAGGCCGACCTGCTCATCGCGCTCGGCGCCCGCTTCGACGACCGAGTCACGGGGAAGCTCGACGAGTTCGCCCCGCTCGCGAAGGTCATCCACGCCGACATCGATCCCGCCGAGCTGGGCAAGAACCGGACGCCCGACGTGCCCATCGTCGGCGACGCCCGGCTGATCATCGAGGAGCTGGTGGTCGCCGTCCGACAGCTGCTCGACGGTGGCCGCCAGCAGGCCGACACCTCGACCTGGAAGCAGACCATCAGCGGCTGGCAGGAGAAGCACCCCCTCCACTACGACGCCCACCGCCCGGGCGACCGCCTGAAGCCCCAGTTCGTGCTCGAGACGCTGCGCGACAACACCCCGTCGGACACCATCGTGTGCTCGGGCGTGGGCCAGCACCAGATGTGGACCAGCCAGTACTGGAAGTTCAACCACCCCTACACCTGGGTGAACTCCGGTGGCCTCGGCACCATGGGCTTCTCCGTGCCGGCCGCCATCGGCGCCAAGGTCGCCTTCCCCGACCGCATGGTCTGGGCGATCGACGGCGACGGTTGCTTCCAGATGACCGCCCAGGAGCTGGTCACCGCGTCCGTCGAGAAGATCCCGGTGAAGATCGCCATCCTGAACAACAGCTACCTCGGCATGGTGCGCCAGTGGCAGGAGATGTTCTACGACGAGCGCTACTCCGAGGTCTTCCTGTCCCAGGACGTCCCCGACTACAAGATGTGGGCCGAGGCCATGGGCTGCGCCGGCTTCCGGGTCGACTCACCCGAGGAGGTGCTGCCCACCATCCAGAAGGCGAACGAGATCAACGACCGCCCGGTCGTGATCGACTTCCGCACCGACGCCGCCGAGAAGGTCTTCCCGATGGTCGCGTCGGGCCGATCGAACTCCGAGGTCATGGTCCACCCCAGCCAGGTCGCCGGGATCGGAGGTCTCGACTGATGCCGGGCATCTACAACGTGGGCGCCCCGAGCACGGGCAAGCTCCGCCACCACACGCTGGTCGTGCTGGTCGAGAACAAGGCCGGGGTGCTCACCCGCGTCGCCGGTCTCTTCGCCCGCCGGGGGTTCAACATCTACTCCCTCGCCGTCGCCCCCACCGACGACGAGCGCTTCAGCCGCATCACCATCGTCGTCGACGTGGAGTCCTCGCCGCTCGAGCAGATCACCAAGCAGCTGTTCAAGCTGATCAACGTGGTGAAGATCTCCGAGCTCGACCCCGCCGACTCCGTCGAGCGCGAGCTCATGATCGCCACGGTGAAGGCCGACCCCTCCGTGCGCAGCCAGGTCCTCGAGCTGGTCGACGTCTTCGACGGCAACGTCATCGACGTCGGCTTCGACGAGCTCTCGGTGGCCGTCGACGGGGCGCCCGAGATGCTCGACGACGTCGAGGAGCTCCTGCGCCACTACGGGATCGTCGAGCTGCAGCGCACCGGACGGGTGGCGCTGCCGAAGCTCGAGCGCACCCCGCCGCGCCTCAAGTCCGTCCGCAACCAGTCCGCCTCCTAGGATTTTTCGCTCCTGGGTCAGGCCTGGCCTGACCCATCCACGACAGAAGGAAGTACCTCTCCGATGGCCGCCACCGTGTACTACGAATCCGACGCCGACCAGAGCCTCATCCGGGGCCGCAAGGTCGCCGTGCTCGGCTACGGATCCCAGGGCCACGCCCACGCCCTGAACCTCGCCGAGTCTGGCGTCGACGTGCGAGTCGGCCTGCGCGAGGGCTCGTCCTCCGTGGCCAAGGCCGAGAAGAGCGGCCTGCGGGTGCTGTCGGTCGCCGAGGCGTGCGCCGAGGCCGACCTCATCGTGATGACCCTGCCGGACACCAAGCAGGCCGAGATCTACGACGCCGAGATCGCCCCGAACCTCTCCGAGGGCGACGTCCTCTGCTTCACCCACGGGTTCAACATCCGCTACGGCCTCATCAAGCCGCCGGCCGGCGTCGACGTGATCATGATCGCCCCGAAGGGCCCCGGCCACCTGGTGCGCCGCACCTACACCGAGGGCGGCGGCGTGCCGTGCCTCATCGCTGTCGAGCAGGACGCCTCGGGCCAGGCCCGCGAGCTCGCCCTGTCCTACGCCGACGCCATCGGCGGCGGTCGGGCCGGCATCCTGGAGACCACCTTCACCGAGGAGACCGAGACCGACCTCTTCGGCGAGCAGGTGGTGCTCTGCGGCGGCCTCACCGAGCTGGTGCGCGCCGGCTTCGAGACGCTGACCGAGGCGGGCTACGCCCCCGAGTCCGCGTACTTCGAGTGCCTCCACGAGCTGAAGCTCATCGTCGATCTCATGTACGAAGAGGGGATCGCCGGCATGCGCTACTCGATCTCTGACACCGCCGAGTACGGCGACCTCACCCGAGGCCCCCGCATCATCACGCCGGCCGTGAAGGCCGAGATGCGCAAGGTCCTCGACGAGATCCAGGACGGCCGCTTCGCCGAGGAGTGGGTCGCCGAGGCCAACGGCGACCGGGCCAACTACGACCGCCTCCGCAAGGAGGGCGAGGCCCACCCCATCGAGGAGGTCGGCCAGCGCCTGCGCGCCATGATGCCGTTCATCTCGGCGGGCAAGGAGTCCGTGAAGGACGCCGCCGGCGGCGCCCAGGACTGACGCCGGTCAGGTCCGGCGGCGCCGCTTGGCGCGGTCCTTGCGGTCGGTCACGAGCACGTGGCCGAGCAGGACGAGGCCGCCGATCGACGCGAGCACGAAGAAGACGACGGCGACGGCGGGCGCGCCCAGCAGCTCGACGTCGCTGTCGACGCGCATCGCCAGCGCTGCGCCGACGATCATCGCCGCCAGCACCAGCCCCACGGTGAGGCGGGTGGCCATCTTCTCGATGCCGCGGAGGAGCTGGTCTTCGTCGATCGCGTCGATCTTCACGCTGAGGCTGCCATCGGCCAGCCCGGAGAGGATGCGGTCGGCGTTGCGCGGCAGGTTCTCGACGAAGCGCGCCGAGTCGAGGGCCGTGCGGGCCAGGCGCAGCTGGCTGGCGCCCTCGGACACCTGGTGGCGCATGAGGGCGCCGGTGTGGTCGACGATGGTCTCGTTCGGCACGAAGTCCGGGTCGAGGCAGCGGGTCACCTCGTCGAGGTGCAGGAGCGCCTTGCCCACCATCGCCAGCTCGGCCGGGGGGCGCAGGTCGGCCGCACCGCACGCCCGGGACAGCTGGAGCATGACGGTCCCGGTGTCGAGGGTGGCCACGGAGGAACCGGCGTGGCGGCTCAGCAGCTCGGCGATGTGCGCCTCGAGCGTCGAGCGGTCGTAGTCGGCGAGGCGGGTGCCGGCCGCCTCCAGCACCTCGACCGCCTGGTCGGCCCGCTGCTCGGCGATGGCCAGCGTGAGGTCGAGGAGGTGCTGGCGCATGCGGTGGCCGAGGCGCGCCACCATGCCGAGGTCGAGCAGCACGAGGCGCCCGTCTTCGGTGAGCAGCACGTTGCCGGGGTGCGGGTCGGCGTGGACGAGTCCCTGCACGAGGATCTGGTCGATGTAGGCGCGCACCAGCTCGTCGGCGATGGCCGCGCCGTCGAAGTCGTGCCGGGCAAGCGGGGTGAGGTCGGTGACCCGCCGGCCCTCGACGTAGGTCATCGTCAGCACCCGCCGGGTCACGAGGCGGTCGATCGGGCGGGGGACGTCCAGGTGCTCGCGCTTCACGAGGAGGTCGTGGAACGTGTGGAGGTTGTCGGCCTCGGTCCGGAAGTCGAGCTCCGCGACGAAGCTGGTGCGGAACGAGTCGAGGAAGTCGACGAAGGCGAAGCGCCGGCCGACCTCGGTGGTGGCGTCGGCGACCCGGGCCAGGTCGGCGAGCACCTCGAGGTCGCCACGGACGGTCTCGGCGATGCCGGGGCGCTGCACCTTGACGACGACCTCGGTTCCGTCGCCGAGGCGGGCCCGGTGCACCTGCGCGATCGACGCGGCGGCGAGGGGCTCGTCGTCGAACGCGTCGAACACGTCGTCGACGGCGATCCCCAGCTCGTCCTCGATCACCTGGCGGATCTCGGCGACGGGCACCGGCTGGACGTCGTCCTGCAGGCGGCTCAGCGCGTCGAGGTGGGCCTGGGGGAGCAGGTCGGCCCTGGTGGACAGGACCTGCCCGAGCTTCACGAACGTGGGTCCCATGCGCTCGAGGTCCTCGGCGAGGCTGGCGGCCTCGGCGGCGTCGTCGGCGCCGGCACCGGTGGCGGCCTCGAGGTCCTGGAGCTCGGCCTCGAGGCCGGCTTGGTCGATGAGGCCCGGGCGGGCGTGGCGGATGATCAGGCGCAGCACGTCGCCGTGGCGGGCGAGGCGAGCGCTCTGGCGCGACGGGAGGATGCCCACGCCGAATGCCTACCCGGTGACCCGGCGGATCAGCGGGCCGTGCAGGACTCGACGACGGGGGAGAGGAGCCGCCGAGCGGTGGCCGCCGCGTCCTCGCCGGCGAGCCCGGCCCGGAAGATCGTCTCGATGTCGGCGTCGGCGATGCCGTCGTCGAGGCAGGCCAGCACGTCGCCGGACGCGGTCCCCGCCGACTCGATGCCCTCGAGCAGGACCGAGCGGACGTCGATGCAGTCGGTGTAGGCCGTGGCGAACACGTCGACCTCGGCGGGCCGGAGCTGCCCCACGTCACCCGTGCGGTCGCCCCGCACCCCGATGGCGATGAGCCGGCCCGGCGGGATCTCACCCACCACCGCCTCGGCGACGCAGGCCGCCGCCTCCTCGTCGACGGGGAGCGCCGGCTCGGGGTCGTCGATGATGCTGGCGGCGACGGTGTCGACCAGGACGGCCTCGACGTCGTCGATGCACTCGCCCATGGCCGAGCCCACGACGTCGACCTCCTCGTCGGTCAGCCGGCGGAGGTCGACCTCGTCGGCGGTCTCGGCGTCGTCGTCGAAGCCGATCTCGGTGAGCCGCTCGACGCCGACACCGGTCACCGTGGCCTCGGAGACGCACGTGGCCTCCGGTCCGCTGACCTCGTAGCCGGCGAAGGTCTCGTCCTGCAGGATGCTGCTGCGGATGGCCGCGACCATGGCCTCCTCGTCAGAGGGCCCGCTGCTGCAGGCGACGAGCAGGGCTGCGGCGAGGGAGGCGGCGGCAGCGCGACGGACGGAGGGGAGCCGGGCGCAGGACGTGGGGCCAGTGTGGCAGAGGGGGTGCGCTGCGCCCGCGACCGGTGCCTGCCCTATGGTCGCCCGCCATGCGGGTGCTGATCACCGGGGGCGCCGGCTTCATCGGCGCCAACCTGAGCCGCCACCTCGTCGGCCGGGGCCACGAGGTCGTCGCGCTCGACGACCTGTCGACGGGTCGTCGCGAGAACCTCGACGGTGTCGGTGCCGAGCTGGTGGAGGGCTCGATCCTCTCCACCGACGACCTCGACCGCGCGATCGCCGGCGCCGGCGCGGTGGTGCACCTCGCCGCCCGGCCGTCGGTGCCGCGGTCGATCGCGGACCCGATGGCGTCCCACCTCGTGAACGCCACCGGCACGGCGGAGGTCCTCCAGGCCGTCCGACGCGAGGGCACGTCGGCCGGACGGTCGCCGCAGGTCGTCGTCGCGTCCTCGTCGTCGGTCTACGGGGCCAACCCGGTGCTGCCCAAGCACGAGGACCTCGCACCGCGCCCGGTGAGCCCCTACGCCGCCACGAAGCTCGCCACGGAGTCCTACGCACTCGCCTGGGCCGCGTCGTTCGGGCTCGACGTGCTCGCGGTCCGGTTCTTCAACGTCTTCGGACCGCTGCAGCCGGCCGGCCACGCCTACGCAGCCGTCGTGCCGGCCTTCGTCGACGCCGCGCTGGCCGGCCGGCCGCTGCCCGTGCACGGCGACGGCACGCAGAGCCGGGACTTCACCTCCGTCGGCACCGTGTGCGCGGTGCTCGCCGACGCGGTCGAGCGGCGGGTCGCCGATCCCGGACCCGTCAACCTCGCGTTCGGCACGCGGGTGACCCTGCTCGAGGTGATCAGCCGGCTCGAGGAGCTGCTCGGCCGGCCGCTCGAGCGGGACCACCAGCCGACGCGCGCGGGCGACGTGCCCCACTCCCAGGCCGACACGACCCGGCTGCGCAGGCTGTTCCCGGACGTGGACCCGGTGCCGATCGAACAGGGCCTCCGCGACACCGTCGAGTGGTTCCGGAGCGCCGAGGGCTGACGGGCCGCTCAGGCCAGGGCGCCGAGCACGTGGTCGATGCAGGCGGTGAGCGCGGCGACGTCGTCGGGCTCGATGGCCGGGAACATGGCGATCCGCAGCTGGTTGCGTCCGAGCTTGCGGTACGGCTCGGTGTCGACGATGCCGTTCGCGCGCAGCACGGCGGCGATGGTCGCGGCGTCGACGGAGTCGTCGAAGTCGATGGTGGCCACGACGTGGGAGCGCATCGACGGGTCGGTCACGAAGGGGGTGGCGACGGCGTGGGCGTCGGCCCAGCCGTAGAGGATCTCGGCTGACCGGTCGCAGCGGCCGGCGGCGAACTCCATCCCGCCGTTGTGGCACAGCCACTGGACCTGGCTGTCGGCCATGACCAGCGTCGCCAGGGCCGGCGTGTTGACGGTCTGGTCCTTGCGGCTGTTGTCGAGGGCGTCCTTCAGGTTCACGAAGGGCGGGATCCACCGGTCGCCGGCCGCGGCCCGTGCCTCGATGCGCTCGACGGCGGCGGGTGACACGGCGGCGATCCAGAGGCCGCCGTCGGACGCGAGCGCCTTCTGCGGGGAGAAGTAGTAGGCGTCGCACTCGCGGAGGTCGACGCGCAGGCCGCCCGCCGCCGAGGTCGCGTCGACGGCCACGAGGCCCTCGGCGCCGGCGGGCCGGGTCACCGGCATCGTCACGCCGGTGGAGGTCTCGTTGTGGGTGAGGGCGTAGGTGTCGACGCCGTCCACGGCCTCGATCTCCGGGTGCGTCCCGACCTCGGACTCGACGACGATCGGGTCGGCGAGGAACGGGGCGGCGGCGATGCCCTTCGCGAACTTCGAGGAGAACTCGCCGAAGGTGGCGTGCAGCGACTGCTGCTCGACGAAGCCGGCGGTCAGCCCGTCCCAGAAGGCATGGGTGCCGCCGTTGCCGAGCACGATCTCGTAGCCGTCGGGCAGCTGCAGCAGCTCGGCGAGGCCGTTGCGCAGCGAGCCCACGACGAACTTCACCGGCGCCTGCCGGTGCGACGTGCCCATGACCTCGGGCGTCGCGTCGACGACGGCCTGGACCTGCTCCGGGCGCACCTTCGAGGGCCCGGACCCGAAGCGACCGTCCGCCGGCTTCAGCTCGTCGGGGATCGTGATGTCGGGTGTGGTGTCGGGCATCGGCGTGCAACTATCGCGAAGTCCCCGACCAGGAGCGAAACCCCTTGTCACAGTCCCGGATCTCCGCCGCCGTCGCCGCCATCGCGCCGTCCGCCACCCTCGCCGTCGACGCCAAGGCCAAGGCCATGAAGGCGGCCGGCGAGCCGGTGATCGGGTTCGGCGCCGGCGAGCCCGACTTCCCGACCCCCGCCCACATCGTCGAGGCGGCGGTGGAGGCGTGCCGGGACCCGAAGAACCACAAGTACACGCCGGCCGGCGGCCTCCCGGAGCTGAAGGAGGCCATCGCCGCGAAGACGAAGCGGGACTCCGGCCTCGACGTCTCCCCGGGCGACGTGCTCGTCACCAACGGCGGCAAGCACGCGGTGTACGCCACGTTCCTGACCCTGCTCGACCCCGGCGACGAGGTCCTCCTGCCGGCGCCGTACTGGACGACCTACCCGGAGCCGATCGGCCTCGCCGGCGCGGTCACGGTGCCGGTGGTCTGCGACGAGACCACCGGCTACAAGGCCACGGTGGAGCAGCTGGAGGCCGCACGCACCGATCGCACGAAGGTGCTGGTGTTCGTGTCGCCGTCGAACCCGACCGGCGCCGTGTACTCGCCCGAGGAGGTGCGGGCGATCGGGCAGTGGGCCGCCGAGCACGAGATCTGGGTGGTCACCGACGAGATCTACGAGCACCTCGTCTACGGCGACCACACGTTCAGCTCGATGCCGGTGGAGGTCCCCGAGATCCGCGACCGCTGCGTGGTCCTCAACGGCGTCGCCAAGACCTACGCGATGACCGGGTGGCGCGTCGGCTGGATGATCGGCCCCTCCGACGTGATCAAGGC